>JASMLU010000002.1:113606-314310 GCA_030748535.1 Candidatus Krumholzibacteriia bacterium | reverse complement strand
ACGGGAAGAGGGAAGCAAGGCAGGCAGAAGGGAAAAGCCAGGTACCTGAGCGACATGGAAGAATACCATAAAATGCGCAGGAACAATTTCCCGGCCAGAACTTGCAGGCTTGCCCGAGCGCTCAATCCATGCTAATGCTGGCATGAGGATCCCGTCTGGCGGGCATCCGTGAACGCGAGCGGTGAGTCATGGAATCAGTAAACACAGGAAGCTATCGCATCCGCGAGCAGCCTCCCGCCGGGGAACTTGCAGAACTGGCCGGGAGCCTGAATCTGCCAGTTTCGATTGCCGCACTGGCCTGGCAAAGAGGAATCCGGACGCGGGCAGAATGGGATGCCTTCAGTTCCCACGCCTCTCTGGATCTTCACGATCCTCATCTTCTTCCGGACATGGATAAAGCACTTCAGCGTCTTCATCTCGCCATCGACCGCAAGGAAAAGGTCATGGTGCATGGAGACTACGATGTGGACGGGCTGACCGGCACGGCCATCCTGATCCGGGCTTTCCGTGAGTTGGGCCTCGACGCGCGACCTTTCATTCCCGCAAGGGGCAAGGATGGCTATGGACTGAGCAAGCGGGCTTTGGGCAATGCAATCGACAAGGAAGTTTCCCTGCTTGTCAGTGTGGATTGTGGAAGCTCGGACGGGGAGTCGATTTGCGAGGTTTCCCAAAAGGGTCTTGATGTCATTGTCACCGACCACCATCTCTGCGCAGACCTGCCAGACGCCTGTGCCTTTGTCAGTACTCAGAGGACCGACAGCGAGTATCCCCACAAGAATCTCTCCGGCTCTGCGATTGCCTATAAACTTGCCCATGCTCTCTTTGAATCACTCGGGCGCAAACAGGATCCCGAACGCTGGCTGGATCTCGCAGCGCTGGGCACCGTGGCGGATGTCATGCCTCTTCGCGGAGAGAACCGCAGAATCGTGGCCGGGGGGCTTCGGGAAATGTCCCGAAGGATGACGGCACCCCGGGGGAGTTCCGCATCACTTCCCGCCTGGAGCGCCCTACAGGGCAGGCAGAAGGGCGGCATTCGCGAACTCAATACCGGCGACCTCGCATTTCGCCTGGCTCCCCGGCTTAATGCCCCCGGGAGAATGGGAGACGCGAGAATCTCCCTGGACCTGCTGCTTTCGGACTCGGAGAAGGAAGCGGAAACCCTGGCCCGGGAAATAAACAGGCAAAACAAGAACCGGCAGGAAGTGGAAGCCCGCATTACCGCAGAAGCAAGGGAGCTTGCACTCGAGAAAATCCGGACTTCGAAGGCGGCGGGGCGCAATCCAGGGATTCTTGTCCTCTGCAAGGAGGGCTGGTCCCGGGGAATTTTGGGAATCTCGGCCGCTCGGCTAGTGGACGAGTTTAACATTCCCGCGATCCTTCTTGCCCCGGACGAAAACGGTTGCGCCAGTGGGTCGGGAAGAGGCGTGGAAGGGTGTGACCTCAAGGCATCGCTCGATGAGGTGGCCGAGCATCTGGCACGCCACGGGGGGCATCCCCGTGCTGTCGGACTCAGCGTAAAGGCCGGTGAGTTGGAAGAGCTGGTTCGCAAACTGGAGTCCCAACTGCCCCCTCCCTGCACCCGTCCCCGGCCTCAAGCGGATGTGGAGTTGAAACTGGAAGACGCCGACCGACCGTTTCTTGATGCGCTTGAACTTCTGGAACCCTTTGGCGAAGGCAATCCCGAGCCCTGTTTTCTCGTGCGCGCTGCGGTGGCCCAGGATCGAAAGGTGATTCAGGGGAAACATCTGAAGTTGGTTTTCAGTCAGGGTGGCAGTAAGAAGGAGGCAATTGCCTTTAATGGCAGTTCCCGCCTCTTGCCGCGCTTTGAAAAAGGGGTGGAGATCGACCTCCTTCTCCGCATTGTGCGCGATACCTTCAACAGAAAAGCAGGAGAGCATTCCATCGGCTTTCATCTCGTGGATTTCCAGGCGAGGAAGGTGGAGGAATGAACACCCGGACACCGGAACTCGGGGATCGCGACTCAGCGGCCAGAGAGTTGGAGAACTTCCGGAAGGGAATCCTGGCCTGCAACCACCGGCTCGATTTTGACTTGATTGAAAAAGCTTACTGGAAGGCCTGGGAAGTTCACCGGGATCAAAAGAGGATGAGTGGGGATCCCTATTTCATCCATGTTCTGGAAGTGGCCAGAACCTGCGGGGAGATGAACCTCGGCAGTGATGCGATTGCCGCAGGACTCCTGCACGATTCAGTAGAAGACACCTCCCTGTCACTGGAAGCACTGCGAAAGGCCTTCAACCCCACGGTGGCTCTTCTGGTCGATGGTGTCAGTAAACTGGGGACACTGGAATTCGAGAGCCTGGAGAAAGCTCAGGCCGAGAACTTCCGCAAGCTACTCCTTCATATGAGTCGCGATGTCAGGATTCTCCTCATCAAGCTTGCCGACCGCCTGCACAATATTTCCACACTGGAGTATCTGTCCCGGGAGAAACGCCTCCGCATCGCTCGAGAGACCATGGACATCTATGCCCCCCTTGCCAACCGTCTCGGCATGGGGCGGATCAAGTGGCAACTGGAGGATCAGGCCTTCAAGTATCTGAACCCTGAGGGCTACCAGCGGGTGGCGCAGATGGTGGGCATGCAGCGGGAGGCTCGCGAGGAGTTTATTCGAACGATGCGCGACCATCTCCAGCATGCGATGGACTCTCAGGGCGTGGATTGTGCCATTCAGGGTCGTGCCAAGCATTTCTTCAGCATCTCCCGAAAGATGAACGACAAGAGTCTGGGGGAGGAGGAAATCTTCGACCTTCTCGGTTTCCGGATCATCACGGAGACAGTGGAGAACTGCTATCATGTACTGGGAATCATCCATTCCCGTTTCACACCGATCCCGAACAATTTCAAGGACTACATCGCGACTCCCAAGAGGAACGGATATCAGAGTCTTCACACGGCCGTGATCGGGCCGGAAGGCCGGGTGCTGGAAATCCAGATTCGCACCAAAAAGATGCATAAAATTGCCGAATACGGTGTGGCCGCTCACTGGGTCTACAAGGAGTCGGGCGAGGGCTCGGAAAAACAGGAATCAGGAGTGGAACGGGAGCTGGACTTCCTGCGAACCTTCATCGAGGATCTTCGGGAAGGGGAGTGGAGCGAGGATCCCTCCGAGTACATGGAAGAACTGAAGGGAAGTCTCTTTCAGGACGGCATCTTTGTGTTTACTCCCCGGGGAGACCTTCACACCCTCCCTGTGGGAGCCACCGCCGTGGACTTTGCCTACGCCATTCATACCGGCGTGGGGGATCGTTGTGTGGGCGCTCGTGTGGCCGGCAAGATGCAGCCACTTCGCCGTCCGCTGGATACGGGCGAGGTTGTAGAGATCATTACCCGCAACAACGCCCGACCGAGTCGGGACTGGCTGAGCTTCGTCAAGACCAGCAAGGCTGTCACCAGGATTCGCCGCAGCCTTCGTGAGCAGGAAAGCGAGCAGTCCCTGAGCCTGGGGAAGGAGCTTCTGGATCGTGAGTTCCAGAAGAACGGCAAGCCTCTTCCTGAGGAAGCAGAACTTGTGCGGATTGCCGATGTCTTCGGGATGGTGGGTTCCCAAAGCCTGGTGGAAGGGGTCGGCCGGGGAACCCTGTCCGCCGTTCAGGTCTTCAATCGGGCGCATCCCCCTGAAGAGAAGGCCAAGATCCTCAAGTCTGCACAGCAGTTGACGCGCCTGGCCACCCGGCTGGGAAGGCGGGGGGACAAGGGTGTCCGGGTCGAGGGACACGGAAACATGATGATTCGTTTTGCCGGATGTTGCAGTCCGGTTCCCGGTGACCGGATTCTGGGAATAGTCACTCGCGGACGAGGGGTTAGTGTTCACCGACAGGACTGTGTCAATGTTGTGGGTGACAAGGTTCCGGAGGAGCGCAGGGTTGCAGTGGACTGGGAGTCCGACAGTGAAGAAAAGTATCTGGTCACGCTCCTGATCACTGCGGAGGATCGCAAGAACCTTCTGGCGGACATCACCAGCAAGATCTCAAAGCTGGATGTGAATATACAGGGAGGGAGTTTCGACCGGAGCCAGCAGGACCTTCTGGCTCGACTCCGGGTTGGCCTGGAGATCCGGGATCTCTCGGAGATGGAGCGCATCATCAAGGAAGTCCGGAAGGTGCCCGGAGTGATCGAAGTGGAGAGAAACTGATGCGCGTGGTTTTGCAAAGAGTGTCTTCGGCGAGGGTCCGCGTGGAGGGCGAGATCGTCGGGGAGATTGGCTCCGGACTGCTTCTTCTTTGCGCTTTCCGGCAGAATGACGGCGAGAAAGAACTTCGCTGGATGGCCGAAAAGTGCCAGGACTTGAGGATCTTTCCCGACAGTGATGGGAAAATGAATCTCTCTCTCCGCGACACCGGAGCAGCGATTCTGGCGGTGAGCCAGTTCACCCTGTATGGAAACTGCAGCAAGGGTCGTCGCCCCAGTTTCGTGGGAGCTGCCGATGCGGATCAGGCTTCCGGACTCTATGACGACTTCCTGGGAATCCTCCGGGAGAGTGACCTTCTGGTGGAGGGCGGAGTGTTTCAGGCTCATATGAAAGTGGAACTGGAAAACGATGGACCGGTGACGCTGCTTCTCGAAAAGGAAGCCGAGTGAATCCCTTTCTTCCCGAAGACCTGCAGACCAGGCTGCTCCTGGCATCTGCCAGTCCCCGTCGCAGGGAACTGCTGGCCCGGATCGGTCTCGAGCCTCCCGTCCTGGTCAGCGATTATGATGAAACTCCCCTGGAGGGAGAAAGTGCTGACGAAGCCTCCCGCCGGCATGCACTGGGAAAGGCACGTGATGTGAGTCTCCGTTTTCCCGACAAGTTGGTCATCGCCGCCGACACGCTGGTTCTTCTCGACGGGGAGATTCTGGGCAAGCCCTGCGATGCAGGGGAGGCGGCCGGGATGCTCCGTTTTCTCTCCGACCGAAAGCACGAAGTGCTGACGGCGCTGGCGCTTCGGGAAGGAGAGAGGGAGGAAGTTCAGGTGGCGACAAGCCAGGTTCGCTTTCGCGCTCTTGAGGGCAGGGAGATCGCGGCCTATCTCGAGACCGGCGAGTCCTTCGACAAGGCGGGCTCCTATGGCGTTCAGGGTCTGGCCTCTTCTTTTGTGGAGGGAATTGAAGGATGTTTCTTCAATGTCATGGGGCTTCCCCTGGAACTTCTCACCCGCATGTTGAAGGCATGGTAAAGGCAAGCCCTCTCTTGGATTATGCCGTCTGTCCGTTGACACCCCCCTGACCCTGTGATACTTTGCCATGCAATCTCCCAACCCTGTCTCCGAAGAAGGAGTCCTGCTCTTGGCAGTACGCCCGAAACAGTGGGTTTTTGCCCTTTGCCTTTTTGCTTCGGGCTTTTCCATTTCTGCCATGGCCTCCGAGGGTGGCTCCGTGGCCGGGCACATGCTCGATGCTGCCAACGGCAAGCCTCTTCCCTATGGAAACATCGTGGTCATCGGAACCCAGTTCGGTGCGATGACCCTGGATGACGGGTCCTTTCTCATCAGCGGACTTCCCCCCGGCACCTATACCTTCCGTGCGACCTATATGGGCTACAAGTTGGCCGAAAAGGCCGGCGTAAGAATCCGTATTGGAAGTTACCTCGAGTTCGACTTCGAACTGGAGCCTACGGTCATCAAGAGCGAGAAGATCACCACCTGGGGAGAAAAGCCTCTGGTCGATGTGACCGAAGCAAGCAGCGTAAAGAGTCTTGCTGCCAGTGAAATCGCAAGAATGCCTGTGGATAATGTCGAAGAGGTCGTGGTAACGCAGCCGGGCGTTGTCAAAATGGACGACGAGATTCACATCCGTGGCGGCCGAAGCGATGAAACCCTGATTCTGGTTGACGGTGTTCCGATGAAGGACGGCCTGGCGGGAACCAGCAGCGCGAAGGGGATTGACTCCAAGACGGTCGCCAAGATGGATGTGATCACCGGAGGCTGGCGTGCAGAGTACGGTAATGCCATGGCCGGTGTGATCAATGTGAGTCTGAAAGAGGGGGGACAGAGCTTCAGTGGCTTCACCCAGTATGGCATTGACCATCTCCCCGGGGTAGAGACCGACTGGGAACACTACTTTTCTGACACCTTCAAACTGCAATTCAGTGGACCCATGCCCGGTAGCGGAACCTGGCTCCCGGGTGAGCGTCTGAGTTTTTTCACGAATTTCTCCGGCGAGATCATGAACACCCGTTACCCGGGCATTCGCACCTTGCCCACGGGAGCTGACTACCTGAATGTTGCCTATGAGGATGACTTCCTCGGGATCCCGATTCATTGGGGCAATCGTCTGGCACCCCGCCAGAACAACATCTGGAACTTCATGGGGAAGATGGCCTGGAAGCTGAACAAGCGTCACAAGCTCACCTTTACCCTGACCAAATACCTTGCCTTTGATCAGGGCTTCGACCGCCATGACATCAGTGACATTACCCGCCAGAGCAATCGCTATCCCTACACCTGGAGCTACTGGCTGGCCAACTATAGCGCCTTCACCGAGGATCGCAACACGGCCATCCTCAAGTATCGGCATACCGTTTCCAACAGTGCCTTCTACGAATTGCAGGCATCCCGCTTTTTCACCCGGATCCATCAGGATTCCCAGGGCGCCAATCGCGAGGAACTGAAGTTGCATCTTCAGGAGTACCTGCCCCCGGAGTATGACTGGCCGGATCCTGCACAGGGCGAGAATTGGGAGTTCCATCCCTTCTTCCGTCTCAACGGGGATTACAACCAGTACCGGGACCGCTATGTCGAACGCTTTGCCTTCAAGGCGGATCTGACGAAGAAGTGGTATCCGCATCACCACGCGAAGGCCGGGTTTACTGCGGGCTATGAGACCATTCAGAACATCGACATCCAGGATCCCTGGATCAGCCGCCCCGACAGTCTCGGAAGGAAGGACATCTTCCGCGCCTTCCCGACCACCGGCCACTTCTATGTTCAGGATGACATTGAATACCAGGGATTCGTATCCAATTTGGGTCTGAGGATGGACTACTGGTTCCCCGGCAAGCTGGCGGAAGATGCTGCAGAAGCCGCAATCAACGGCACCGCGGGAGACCTCTTTACAGAAGAAGTGGGACACCAGTTCTTCGAGAACACGAGCGAGCTCTTCGGCAATCGTTACAAGTCCACGATCAGCCCCCGAATCGCCGTCAGCTACCCGGTCACCAACCGCGACCACCTCTTCTTCAACTATGGTCATTTCAGCCAGTGGCCGACCTACTACTATGTCTATGCTCATGTGGCCAGCGGCGTGGAAGACCTCTTCGGCAATCTCGGGAACATCAATCTCGATCCCCAGATTACCATTCAGTACGAACTCGGAGCCCGTCACACCTTTGCTGACAACCTGGCCGGAGACATGACGGTCTTCGTAAAGGACATCTTCAACTACCCGACCAGCGAGCGCTTTACGGTGCAGTACTATGACCCGGTGGAAGGAAGCAAGGAAGCAACCTACTTCCTCTACCGGAACAGCGACTATGGAAGAAGCCGTGGGATCGAGGTCAGCCTGAGGAAACGCCGCGGACGCTATGCCTCCGGGGGACTGAACTACACCTACTCCATTGCCACGGGCAAGAGTAGCGACCCGAACGCGCTCCGGGAACTGTACATCGGTGGAGCTACCGGAGAGGTTGAGATTCAGGAAGGCTTCCTTTGGTGGAACAAGCCTCACAGGATGACCGCCATCTTTGACTACCGCGTGAATGAACATCGGGGGCCGAAGGTCTTCGGCATCACGACTCCCGGCCACTGGGGATTCAATCTCTACTATGTTCTGTCCAGCGGTCGCTCCTATACGCCGGTGGATGAGACGAGTACTCCCGTGGGAGAGGACTACTCCCGCAACGGTCCGGTGGAACAGAACCTGAACCTGAAGGTTCGGAAGTGGATTCTCTGGGGAAACCGCCGGATCGAGATGACCCTGCAGGGCTGGAATGTTTTCGACTGGTCGCGACCAAAGAGCGTGGATCCCATGACTGGACAGCCCTATGAGGATGGAGTGGGTTCCTATGCGAACTCCTACAATGACCCCGATGCCCGTCTTTCCAGATACCTGTCCCTGATGGACCCCTCCCGCAACGGAAGCCCCCGTCGCTTCAAGTTCAGTGTGGGGGTGAATTTCTAGTGAGACAGTTCTTTGTTTTGGCACTCCTGCTTCTTCTGTCCCTTCCCGCAAGTGCGGATATGGAGTTGGGAGCACTTCGTGTGGCCACCAGCAGCGGGACTTTCCTGAGAATCGGGATCAGCCCCCGTGCGGAAGCGATGGGCGGAGCCTGGGTGGCCGTCGCCGAGGACGCCAATGCCGCCTGGTACAATCCTGCGGGTCTGGGTCTTCTTGCGAACCGGGAAGTGTCGGTGGCCAGTGTTGTCTGGCCTGCTGGAATCCGGTACAACACCTTCTCCTGGGGGGTTCCGCAGGCTCTTTTCGGGGGAACATTGTCCTTGCAGGTCGGAAGCCTGAGCGCTGTGATGCAGGAGACAGATGAATACCATCCTTACGGAACAGGCAGGGAGTTTCTCTACTCGGATTTCCTGGCGGGACTCAGCTTTGCCCGATTCCTGACGGACCAGCTGATCGTTGGCCTTGGAGCCAAGTACTTCCGTGAGGATTTGGGATCCGAAGTGGGAGGCCCTGTGGCCAATGCCTGGGTCGTCGATGTGGGGACTCTCTATCATATTGACTACCGAAACATGCGAATCGGGATGGCGATCCAGAACTTCGGCCCGGAAATCCGCCCGCAGGGCGAGTTCTGGAATCACAGTGACCAGAAATGGCAGGAGTATGACGGATATCCTCCTCCATCGCTCTTCAAGCTGGGGATCGCCTACGAGCCATGGAAGTCCTGGCCCTGGATTCTGACGCAGACTTTCGACATGAACCATCTTGCCGACAACCGGGAGTCTCTCTCCTCCGGCCTGGAACTGGACTATCATGGGGGCCTGCTCGCTCTTCGGGCCGGCTACAACTTCATGGCTGACGAGTTCGGCTTGTCCGCCGGATTTGGAAGCACTTTCGCTCTGGGTTCGACCATTGCGGGTCTGGACTACTCTTTCACTGATGCAAAAAGTCTGGGCGCCATCCATCGATGGAGCCTGAGGCTGGATTTCTAGGGGGGACATGAGAAATATCACCATTCTCCTGATGCTCCTCCTGCTCCTGGCCTGTGGGATCAAGCCGGAACTGCCCAACCAGATTCCCAATACGGAAGTTTTCTCCGAGGAAGACTATGTGATCCAGTATCGCTGGCTGCTTGACGGCGTAGCGGATCTGCATCTCAGTTCCACTTCGAGGATTTTCTATGCCATCCACAATGACAGTCTAAACATCTTTCCTGCCTACACACGCAAGGACAGTGTCTCCATTGAAGGCTGGTGTAAGTTTCTGGGGCTGGAAGAGCCCGTCTATCTCGCCGACGGGCGGGACTATGCTGCTCACCTCTGGGTTTACGATGCTGCTGACGGCAATGTGAAGGGATTTGACGGCAGTCTCTTTGCCGTCGACAGTCTGGATGTGGAACTTTCCTTTACTGATGATTGGGAGGATGTGGTGGCGGTCTGTGCCGACACCGATGGCCATGTCTTTGTGGCTGACCGGGGTACTAATCTGATCTACCGCTATCATGTGAGTGGCAGTGCCGGTAATCCGGACGTGGATGAGGACGGCTTTCTCTCCTGGACCAGTCAGGGAGGGGGGGCCACGGTTCGGGACATGGCCTATGCAGACGGGAACATTGTCCTGTTGACCACGGCTCCCGATGGATCTTCCTCGGAAAACCTCCTGATGCTCCAGATCCTCGATCCCGTCAATGGCCCCCAGGGCGAGTTCGAGTACTTTGATGATTTGCTCGGCGATCCCCGTTCCATCTCTGCTGACGGAGACCATCTCTTCGTTACTGATTACGCGGACACGAGTCTCTGGGAGATCGGCTGGGATCTGCTTCCTTCGGAAGCAAACCGGGTGAACTCGGATGAGAAGGTTCAGCTTCTCAATCCGGTTTCCTTTACTATCAACGAGGGACGGGTCTATGTGGCCGACCCCGAGCTTGGAATGATTGTGGACTATGAGAAGCGCCAGTAGACATGTTCTGACTCTGCTATGCGGGGCAATGGTATTTCCCCTGCTCCTGGCCTCGGTGTCCCCGAATAGCCACGATCGCCCGAATGATTCCGCGCCCCTTCCTCCGGACGGTCCTTTCTGGTCCAGGGACGGCGAGGATCTCCTGCTCGACTATGTTTTCCGCACACAGGACGTGGGCAACCTGGCCTTGGCACTGAGCAATCATGCCTTTATCGGAAACAACTTCTCCGAGCGAACCTCTTCCATGGAATACCCGAAAGGTTCGGAAGTTGACCACCTGGTTCGTGGGGGACTCTGGATCGGGGGAATCAGCACCAGTCTGGATACGCTCGTGACCACCGGGGTTCAGGACGGTTACTGGGGTTCCTATTCCCGGCCTACCGAGTGGGTACCGGTCTCCATCCCGTCTTCCGAGTACAACCTTGGGTGGATCCGGGAGAGGAGTACGCTTCCGACCAGTCCCTACTACGATCCGATGGCCGCGATCAGTGAACAGGATTTCATCACCTCCTTTCTGGACACTCTCGACCACGCACACACTCCCCAACAGGGGAACAATGATGACTATCATTTCGCCAGCGGACTGACGATTAGCCAGGAGAGCTATGCCTGGAGTTATGAGCCCGCAGACGCAATGATTCTCATCAAATGGACCATCGTTCCGACCCGTCGCCTGAGCCAGGCACATCTGGGGATTTACGCCGAGATGACCACGGGCTGGAAGGGCAAATACCCGGTGGGTGACTGGCCTCCCTCCAGTGCAAACTGGTTCCATCATCACCAACTTGTCTGGATTGATGATGTTGAGCACTATGCAGAACTGAGCGAGGACCCGATGAACCTCGTGGCCGAGTACCACTACACCTACGACGACGGCAATGCTCCCCAGCACGCGGGCATCAAGTTGCTGGGGGCGAAGTACAAGCACGGTAATGAGGAATGGAACGAAGACCTGGAAGTCTCCTGGCGATGGTGGGACTGGGAGCCGGGGAGTTATCAGAAAGACAATGACTCCGAGAAGTTCGCATTGCTGGCTCAGGACGGCATCGACGACTGGACGGAGATTTTTCCGAGCGCAGACAACTCGGGTGACAGTCCCATCCAGATTCTGGTTGCCGGTCCCTGGGAACTCTATCCGGAAAGCGATGAGCCTGCGGACACGCTTGTCATATCCGCCGCCTTCCTGGCCGGAGACGACATGGATGATCTGGTGCAGAACGCACTCTATGCCCAGAAAGTCTACAGTTTCAATTTCACGGTTCCTACGCCTCCTCACTCTCCCAGAACTCTGGTAGACAACAGTGAGGGGAAGGTCAGGCTATTCTGGGAGGACAGTCCTCTCCGCTCGGTAGATCCGGTTACCCATGACTACGATTTTGAAGGTTTCCGGGTTTATGTGGGGCGAGATGAAGAGGAATCTTCCTTCCATCTCTTGCAGCAGGTGGACCTTGCGGAACTGCCAGCCAAGAATCCGAATCTCGACAGTTATTTCACAGGAAGCTGGATTCAGTCCGAACTCGATGCTCACCCCGAGTGGTCCAGCGCTCAGGAGCTTCTCGACTTCTATTGGCCGGGGATCTACACCTATCACGATGGAGAGGAAGAACCCTTCATGGTGACAGAGCCGGACTCTCTGGGCTACAACACCGGCTTTGCATCGGTACTTCTTCCGGAGGATGAATGGCAGGTTCTGGTGGAGGATGGGGATTCTCTTGTCTTCAAGTATGCCTTCGATCTGGAGAATGTCTCCGATGGTCACCATTACTGGTTCTCGGTGACAAGCTATGACCTGGGGAATCCTGAAACTCCCAGTCTGGAAAGTGGTCGGGGCCAGAATGTCGAGCATGTCATCCCCGGTCCCGATACCTGGGAGGAGGGCCGTCCCGTTTCCGTCTTCCCGAATCCCTATCGGGGAAGTGCCGTTTGGGATGGGAATCGGGCGACAGGACGTTACCTCTGGTTTGTCGGATTGCCGGAGAAGGCCCGTATTCGGATCTTCACCCTTGCGGGGGATCATGTCGATACGATCCATTTTGACAGCGAGACTTATTCAGGGGAAAACGCCTCTGCCGTGAACTTCGGAGGAGATGACGAACCGGTTCTATCGGGTACGATGGCGGCCTGGAATCTCCTGAGTCGAAACGGACAGCCGGTGGCCACGGGTCTCTACCTTTTCTCGGTAGAAGATCTTTCCACGGGACAGACGCAACAGGGCAAGTTCCTGATTCTGAAATGACCGGAATGAACATGCACAAGCGAAACGCAATTCTGCTGCTTCTTGGATCGGCACTTCTGGCCGGGCTTCTCTCCTGTTCAGATCGACTGGGTCAGCCGGATCCCAATCTCCCGCCCGAGACCACGCTGATGGTGGACGGGGGTTCTGCGATCGACACCACCCATTACATGCAAATCCTCAGTTGGCACGGAGAGGACCGGGACGGAGAAGTAGTCCGCTTCGAGTACAAGTGGACGCTGGATGAGTCAGTCGAGGCGAACGGGTTTGATACGACCTGGGTAGGCCTTGTGGAGCCTTTCGTCACCGCAAGCAGCGATACCTTTTTCCTGCCTCTTTCCGGAAGCTCTGCGTCACACTTCTTCCAGGTGCGCGCCGTGGATGCCGAGGGACTGGAAGATCCGACTCCTGCCGAAGCTCTTTTCCCTGTCCGCAATTCAGCCCCCCGGCTCTATGCCATGCAGGGCGGGACACCAACGGATGATTTGACTCTTCCCGACGAGATCCTGCCCTTCTTTACCTTGCAATTTGTGGCCACAGATCCGGACAGCACAAACTGGGTCGGCGAGTCCGAGGGCTGGCAATACTGGGAGATCGAGGAGTTCCGTTTCTGGTTCGAGGACTCTCTGGACTATATCTCCGTAGATGGGGGAGCCGAGTTTCTTCAGCTTCGTGCCGATGACTTTGAGGGACTGCAGGGAGACACCTGCACTTTCCACCTGCAGGCCATCGACCGTGCCGGCGCGCTAAGCAATGTGATCAGCGCAGAAACCTATGTAAAAGACCTGAGTTCTGTGCGTGTTCTTCTCCTTGATTCCTGCAGTTCTACGCATACTCCCTACGGGCAACTGGCCGATTCCTTCTGGCGGGAGACTGTAGTTTCTCTCTTTTCAGACCCAGCAGAAGTCTATGTGCATGATTTCAGGGAACTTGGAGCCTTGGCAGATCCGGAAGATCTTCCCCTGATCTTCTCGATTTTCGAGGCGATTTTGTGGTACAATGGAGACGTGGGTGTTGCCGATGAAGAGGATTACTCGGCGAGCCCCTCACCGGAGATTCAGGAGGCGGAGTCTGCACTCTTGGACTACCTGGAATCCGGGGGTAATGTTCTGATTTCTGGCTGGAACCTGCTCGGTTCCGGAGTGCGGGATCTCGTGGAAGAAGGCGAGGAACCCGGGCCCGAGAACTGGTCGGGGGGTAGTTTCTCGGAGGATTTCGAATCAGACCAGCTCTTTCTGGATGGATTGAATCTGCACAGCAGGGGTGGGCACAACTCCTCCAACTACAGATTGGGAACGGGACCTCCCTACTTTAAGGAAATCGTCGGTTTCGACGAAGCAGGTACCTCGACCCTTCGGAACATGGTCTTCAAGCCGGGGATTGACCTGATGCTGCCGAACCCGGATGCCCTGATTTCCGGGAGTATTGAAAGGCTTTATCAGGTCAGCAAGGATGCCGTGGATCCGGTTTGCGAAGTGGACGGCACGGTGGGATTGCGCCGCCATTTTGATTCAGGAGGGAAACTGGTTTTACTCAGCTTCCCATTGAGCCTGGCCTACGGCTATCAGAACCACCTGGGGGAGGCAGAGGTCTTTCTTCAGGATTTCGGGGTTCTCCCCTGAGGAGAAGCCCTTGTTTGGCTCCTTCGGGGGCACATCGGTCATTGGCAACCATTGACTATAACCATTTTTGGGGGAAACCGATGAAATATCTCATCACCTTTTTGCTTGCATTGACCCTGTGTCTTCCTGCGATGGCTCAGGATACCTACACGGTCTATGAGATTCAGCAGGGAAGCGTGCCGGAAGACAGCTTTGTGCGTGTTGACGGCCTGGTTGTCACCGCAGTGGCACCCTATGGCTTCTTTGCACAGGAAGTGGCCGCCGGTGCTTTCAGCGGGATCTGGGTCTACACCGGCAGTGGAGACCCGCCCGTCTGCGTGATCGGGGATCTGGTCAATGTGGTCGGTGAGTACTATGAGTACTATTCCTACACGGAAATCGATGTCAGGAATCCAACTCCTTCGGGCTTCGCAGGCTTCTACGAAATGGCCGGAACCGATGATGTTCCGGTTCCGGAACCGGTTCGTGCCTGGCAGGTGAGAACTTCCAACCCGGATGAGGCAGAACTCTGGGAGTGCGTTCTGGTTCAGTTGGAGAATCTTGAGCCTCTGGATCTTGACCCCGGCTACGGAGAGTGGTTTGCCGAGGAGTTCAACTTTTCAGTGAACGATACGGCTCGTTTCGATGACATGTTTGACTATGGTCAGCCTCTTCCCGGACAGACCATGGAAAGCGCCGCGGGTCCGGTGCGCTTCTCCTATGACGAGTTCAAGGTGGAGCCACGTGCAAACTACGACCTGATCTTTTCCGGTGCGGAGCCTGCTCCGAACCTTGAGTATGCGGTCGTTACGGGCACAGCCACCATCGATGTCCTCTTTGATCGCGTTCTCGATCAGGCCACGGCCGAGAACCCCTGGAACTACTTCATGGATTCCGGGATGGTTCAGACGGCGGTTCTTGATGCAAACGAGAGTACAGTTCACCTGACCCTATACGCCGACATGGCCACGGAACTGTATCTCAACCTCACGGTCTTTGATGTACAGAACCAGAATGGTGTGCCGATGATACCTCAGGATGTGAACTTCTGGGGAGGTATCAATACAGTCGCCTTCGCTAATACGCCTGATGTGGATGGTGATCTCAGCATCTGTGACGGCACGGTCATCACCCTTACCGGCGTGGTGCAGAGCAAGTACTACAGCCATGTCTACCTGCAGGACGTAGCCGGCGGACCTTACTCAGGGATCGAAGTCTATTGCCCGCCGATCATCGACGATCTTTCAGTGGGCGATATCCTGATCATCGGTGACTACCTTACCGAGTACTACGGCCAGACTTCCGTGACCTATCCCTTCTACTACTACGAGTTCGTCTCCTCCGGGAACACGCCTCCGGATGTGGTGGAGATGGGCATCACGGGAGTAAACTTCGAGGAGTTCGAAGGACGCCTGGTTCAGGTTCTCAATGCCGAGGTCTGTGAGCGCCCGAACTACGGGAACTACTATGACTGGAGCATTAGCCAGGACTTCGCAGACTCCCTCTGGGTCACCGACACCAGCAGCTATGACTACATGGTGGGTGTGGGTGACATCGTCGATGTGACGGGAACTCTGCGTTATGAGTTTGGTTTCCACAAAATGCGTCCGCGGGATGACAATGACATCAATGTCATCTACTCCAACCCGAATGATGCTCCCGGGACTTCGGCCGATCGCCTGAGCCTGAAGCAGAACTTCCCGAACCCCTTCAACCCGACCACGGAAATCAGTTTCCGTCTGGAAAAGGGTGGAGAGGTTCTTCTTGAGGTCTTCGATCTGGAAGGTCGCCTTGTGCGCACTCTCATGAGCGGGCCGATGGAGCAGGGTGATCATCAGGTCACCTGGCAGGGAATTCAGGAGAACGGGGATGCTGCCAGCAGCGGTGTCTACCTCTATCGTCTGACGACAGAGGAAGGCAGCCAGCATCGCAAGATGACACTTCTCAAGTAGGTTTTTCCCTGACGGGGTCCTCCTTAAGGGGGGACCCCGTTCTTTTTTGCCCGGGAGTGAAATGACTCGCCACCTTTTCCATGTTCATGTCCCGGCAAGCCTCCTCCCCAAGCACTGGCCTCTTCTAAGGGACTTGCCCGTGGGGCTGGAGATTCTTCTGGACCACGAGTCCCTCGATTCCACATTTCTTCCCATGCTCAAGGACTACTCGGAGAGGGTTCGCAATCAGGGACGCCCCTGTCGTATCCATGCTCCCTTCCGGGATCTTCGCCCGGCCGGGCAGGACCCGGCAGCGGTCGATCTGGCCCGGGAGCGTCTGCAGGCGGCTCTGGACTGGGCGCCCGCTTTTGGGGCCAGGACTCTGGTGGTTCACACTTCCTGGGAAGCTCGCTGGGACATCCTGGAGAGAGAGGAGTGGCTGGATCGCTCTCTGGAGTTTTGGACCTCGTTTCAGAAGACATTGCAAGAGGGGGAACTGCGTTTCGCCTTCGAGAATGTGGATGATCGAAGCCCCGACCTGCTTGCGGATCTTCTCTCTTCTCTGGACCCCCGTACCTTTGGCGTGAATTTCGATACCGGGCATTGGAATGTTGCCTCTGAGGCCAGTTTGGAAGACTGGTTTGCCCGGCTTTCCGGACGCCTCTTCTCCCTTCATATTCATGACAATGGGGGGGAGATGGATGAACATCTGGCGGTCGGGCAGGGAACTTTTCCCTGGGATGACTTCTATTCCCGGGTTCGCGCCCTGGACTGTCCCCTGGAGTGGACAGTAGAGAACCGCGCTGCTTCGGATATCCTCGAAAGCGCCCGGCATGTCGCCCGATTCAGTGGTCTTGAAGAGTTCTCTTCGCTGGCTAGCGACCTGAAAAGTGCGCTGGAAAAAGCGGAGGGGGCTTCTTGACAGCCTCCTAAGCCTTTGTTAGATTGGCGATTCCTGTGTTGTATCCAATCCTGCTTCTTGCCTCCTTCCCCGCCTCGGGGAGAGGGAGAAGTACGGAGTTTCCGCATGGAGGAAGCATGAAAACCCATGTCGTCAAGGCGGGAGATATCGAGCACCGCTGGTATCTCGTGGACGCGGAGGGGAAGACCCTTGGGCGCCTTGCCACGGCTATTGCCCGGGTGATTCGCGGCAAGCACCGCCCGGATTTTACGCCTCATCTGGATCTCGGAGATCATGTGATCGTGATCAACGCAGAGAAGATTCACGTTACGGGCCAGAAGATGGTTCAGAAGACCTATTCCCGTTATTCCGGCTACCAGAGTGGTCTGAAGGTTCAGACTCTTGCGAAAATGCTGGAAACCCGCCCGGAAGAAGTGATCAAGCATGCGGTACACGGGATGCTTCCCAAGAACCGGCTAGGTCGCAAGCTCAACCGGAAACTGAGAGTATTTGCGGGGGCCAGCCACCCGCACGGGGCCCAGAATCCTGAGGTTCTGGAGATCGAGGCCTAGGGGCCGAGAGAAGGAGTCATTGTAGATGTCAGATCACTGGAATGCCACGGGGAGAAGAAAAGAATCGGTCGCTCGCGTCAGGGTTACCCTTGGTAGCGGCAAGCAGACCGTGAATGGAAATCCCCTGGACGAGTACTTCGGGCAGAGGAATCTGGTGATCAAGGTTCGCCAGCCTCTGGAGTATGTGGACATGATGGACAAGCTCGACATTTCCGCTCGCGTAGATGGCGGCGGTAAGTCAGGGCAGGCCGGGGCAGTTCGCCTCGGGATTTCGCGCTCTCTCATCTCCATGGACGAGGAACTGAAAAAAGCACTTCGCAGCACGGGATGCCTGACTCGCGATCCTCGCATGAAGGAACGCAAGAAGTACGGCCAGCCTGGTGCTCGCAAGCGCTTCCAGTTCTCCAAGCGCTAGAAATATAACGACACACACCGTTTGTCCCGGGGGCAGGTCTTTCTTCGGAAAGGGAACCCGGAAGAGAGCGGTGGAGGAAAAAAACCTGCAGGAGGAAACCGTGAGTTTCAATATCAGCATCAAGGATATGCTGGAAGCTGGAGTCCATTTCGGACACCAGACCCGTCGCTGGAATCCGAAGATGAAGCCCTTCATCTTTTCCGCGAAAAACGGCATCTACATCATTGATCTCCAAATATCACTGCGCCAGGCTCAGGCCGCTTATGACAAGGTTCGCGAAGTGGCCGCCACCGGTGCCCCGATCCTCTTCGTGGGACCAAAGAAGCAGGCCATCGAGTCGATCCGCGATGAGGCGGGTCGCTGTGGTCAGCACTATGTCATCGAGCGCTGGCTCGGTGGTCTGATGACCAACTTCGAGACGGTCGGGAAGAGCCTGGAGAGGCTTGAGGAAATCGAGACCTGGAATAAGGACGGCTCGATCGAGAACTTCAACAAGAAAGAGCGCATGCAGCTGGACAAGAAGCGTGCTCGCTTGCAGAGGATGCTCGGTGGGATTCGGGAGATGAAAAAGCGTCCCGGCCTGATTTTCGTTGTCGATACCACGATCAGTGACATTGCGGTCAAGGAAGCCCGGACTCTGAAGATCCCCGTTGTGGCTCTCATCGATACCAACTGCGACCCGGATCCCATCGACTATCCGATTGCGGCTAATGACGATGCAATCCGCTCGATCAAGCTCTTTACGCACATGGTCGCTGAGGCCGTGATCGAGGGCAAGGCCCAGTTCAAGGAGAAGGAAGCCATCAAGGAGGCCAAGGCCAAGGAGAGCAAGTCTGATGCAGAGAAGGCGAAAGCCGCATCTGCAGAGAAGACGGCCAAGGCCGATGGTGGCGGAAGCAAGAAAGAGGCAGATTCCAAGGCCCTCGACGCCTAGTACAGAACCCGATCTTCCCAGGAGGATGGCTTGATGAGCAGTGTGAGTGCGATAACGGTAAAGGAACTGCGGGAGAAAACCGGCGCCGGAATGATGGATTGCAAGAAAGCTCTTTCAGAGACTGAAGGAGACATGGAGAAAGCCGTGGATCTTCTCCGCACCAAGGGTCTCGCCGCAGCAAAGAAGAAGGCCGGCAGAGCCACGAAGGAGGGTCTGGTATTCTCCTACATCCACCCCGGCGGCAAGGTCGGCGTGATGGTGGAGATCGCCTGTGAAACGGATTTTGTTGCAAGAACCGAGCAGTTCCAGGGTTTCTGCAAGGATGTCGCTATGCACATTGCTGCAGCGAGTCCTCTTTCTCTTTCCGTTGATGAGCTTTCCCCGGAGGTGCTGGACAGGGAGCGCGAGATCGCCCGCCAGCAGGCTCTGGAAGCAGGAAAGCCGGAGAATATTGTCGAAAAGATCGTCGAAGGACGGATCTCGAAGTACTATCAGGAGGTATGTCTCCTCGAACAGGCCTTCGTGAAGGATCCCGCCATGACGGTGAAGGATCTTCTGGATTCGATCATAGGAAGCCTCGGCGAAAACATGGCCATCCGCCGTTTCGCCCGCTTCCAGCTCGGCGAAGAACTCTAGGGAGCTCATGCCCTCTCTGCCTGTCTCGCGCATCGTACTGAAACTCAGCGGTGAGTTTCTTGCCGGGGCTTCTGGAGAGGGCATCGACTTTCAGAGAGCGGGGCTTCTCTGTGATGAGATTTCTGAATCTCTTCCAGAGGAACTCAGTCTGCTGATTGTCCTCGGTGGAGGGAATCTCTTTCGGGGAAGGGACGCCGGCAAAGCGGGCCTTGAGAGAGTCCGCGCCGACAGAATCGGCATGATGGCCACTGTGATGAATGCCATGGCCCTGGGTAGCCTGATGGAGGCCCGGGGCTTTCCAGTGCGCGTCTTCTCGGCTCTCCCCATGGCTCCCTTTGCAGAACATTACTCTCCGGAAGCAGCACGCGAAGCCTTGAGCCGTGGAGAGATCGTTTTCAGCGCCGGGGGAATCGGCAATCCTTTCTTCTCCACGGATACGAGTGCCGCGCTTCGGGCGGTGGAACTTGATGCGGATCTACTGCTCAAGGGAACCCGTGTGGAGGGAGTCTATGATAGGGATCCTGAAAAAGACCCGGCGGCAAAGAAATTTGATACACTCAGTTTCCGGGATGCCCTGTCTCTGGATCTGGGGGTGATGGATGCCAGTGCTCTGGCCCTGTGCCGGGACCATGGCATCCCCCTGAGAGTTTTTGATTTCTCCCGAAAGGGAAATCTGGCCCGGATTCTGTCGGGGGAGACTCCCGGAACCCTGGTCAGCAAGGAGGTCGATCATGCTTGATGCCCTGTTGAAAGACACAGAAGAACGGATGGCCAAGAGCCATCATGCGACACAGAATGAGTTTTCGAGGATTCGTGCCGGGCGGGCCAATACGGCAATCCTGGAGGGAATCCGTGTGGACTACTACGGAACCCCTACGCCCCTGAATCAGGTGGCCGGTCTTGCGACTCCGGAGCCCCGCCTCATTACGATTTCGCCATGGGAGAAGAACATGGTCCCCCTTGTGGAGAAGGCCATTCAGGCCAGCGATCTGGGGCTCAGCCCTCTCTGCGACGGGAACATCATCCGGATTCCCATTCCTCCCCTGACCGAAGAGACCCGCAAGGATCTCGTCAAGCGCATCAAGGCTCTGGCCGAGGAGGGTCGGGTTGCCATTCGAAATGTCCGGCGGGCTGGGCTCGAAGATGCGAGGAAAATGGAGAAGAGCAAGGACATCTCCGAGGATGACCTGAAGTTGGTGGGGGAGAAGATCCAGAAGCTGACGGACCGCTTTGTCGCAGAAGTCGACAAGTCCCTGGAAGGGAAAACCCGGGAGATCATGGAGGTCTGATTCTTCATGCCTCTGGACCAGGAGAAACTGAAACAGGAAGTCCTCGATTCCGGGGAGCTTCCGCGACATGTTGCCGTCATCATGGATGGTAATGGTCGCTGGGCCAAAGAGCGCAAGATGCCGAGGATTTTCGGTCACCGGGAGGGTCGGAAGTCGGTTCGGCGGGTGCTGGAGGCCGCCGTTGTTCTGGGGATTGAAGACCTGACTCTTTACACCTTTTCCATGGAAAACTGGAATCGCCCGGCCAGGGAGGTCAAGGCCCTGATGAAGATCCTCATCGATGTCCTCGATGAGGAATTCGAAGAGATGATGGACAAGAATATCCGTCTATCAGCAATGGGCCGTCTGTCCCTTCTTCCCGAAGACACCCGGAAATCCCTGAAGGACTGCATGGACAAGCTCTCGGGAAACACCGGAACCCGCCTGAATCTGGCCTTGAGTTATGGAGGCCAGACCGAAATCGTGGACGCTGTTCGCAAGATCGCAGAAGCTGCGAGCGAGGGAAGTCTGGATCCACAGAAGATCGATGAGAGCAACTTCCCCGAATATCTGTATCTGCCCGATCTTCCACCCGTGGATCTGCTGATTCGTACGAGCGGAGAGTCCAGAATCAGCAACTTCTGCCTCTGGCATCTGGCTTACTCGGAAATACATCTGTCCGATACCCTCTGGCCGGACTTCGGGGAGAAGGAATTCTACCTGGCCGTTCGGGATTTCCAGGGAAGGGAGCGCCGCTATGGCCGATAGTTTCGCCAGAAAGTTCGGAGTCCGTTTTCTTTCCGCCCTTCTCCTATTGCCTGCCTTTCTCCTCTCAGCATGGCTCGGGGCCTGGGTTTTCTTTGCCGTGGTTCTTCTTGTGTCCCTGTTCCTGCTTCGTGAGTTTTCCGGACTTGCCGCAAGGCGGGAAGCTTCCCTGTCTTCGGGTTCAGGAGCACTCTGGAGAGATCTGCTCCTCCCGCAGATTCTGCTTCTGGGAGCATTTCAGCTTGGCGGGATTCTTCTGGCTGCGCCGCTCTTCGGCATTCTGGTGCTCGCTCTCTTTGTCCGCCGGATACTGAGTGCCGACATTCAGGGAGCCTGGGAAGAAATCGGGCTGCGCATTCTGGGCCTTGTCTATCTGGCCTGGCTCCCCGGACACTGGGTCCTCCTTCGTAATCTTGCAGGGGAAAACGCTCTTCCTGACAGCGCAGCCTTTCACTGGCTTCTCTATGGAGCCGGAATCGTCTGGATGGGGGACACGGGGGCCTATCTGATCGGGAGCTGGATTGGCCGGCACCCCCTGGGTCTCGGCATCAGTCCGAACAAGACCAGGGAAGGTCTTGCCGGCGGTTTACTTTTCAGTCTGGTTTTCGCCGCAGCACTCAGAGCCCTCTGGCTTCCTTTTCTGGGACTTGCTGAAGCACTTCTTGTGGCATCTCTTCTCTTCGTTGCAGGCTTCTTCGGAGATCTGTTTGAATCTCTCCTCAAACGCGCCGTGGCGAGCAAGGATAGTGCGGACTTGATTCCCGGGCACGGGGGAATGATGGATCGCCTCGACAGCCTGCTCTTCAGCCTTCCGGTTTTCTACTGGTTCCTCCTGCTCTGGGTTTTCCGCGGATGAGACAGGTTCTTCTTTTCGGAGCTTCGGGGAGCATCGGGCAGAGCAGTCTGGAAATCCTGCGGAGCTACCCTTCCGACTTTTCCCTGTCCGCACTTTCAGTGCACCGGAACACCGATAAGCTGGGAGAATGGATCCGGGAGTTCAGTCCTCGGGCAGTCTGGATCAGTGATTCCGATTCCCGGGAAGAGTGGTCCCAGTCTCACCCGCAACTGGCTTCTTCCCACCTGCTCCAGACTAGCGAAGAGATGTTGGATCTTCCGGCAGACATTGCTCTTAATGCCGTCATGGGATTTGCGGGATTGCGTATTTCCCTTCTCTGCCTGGAGCGGGGACTGGATCTGGCTTTGGCGAACAAGGAGTCCCTGGTTTGCGGGGGAGAATTTTTCCGGGAACGGTGGGAGGCAAGTTCTTCGAAACTTCTGCCGGTCGACAGCGAACACAGTGCCCTCTTCCAGCTTCTGGAGGGGAAGGATATTTCCGATGTTCGCCAACTGGTTTTGACGGCTTCCGGCGGTCCTTTTCGAAAGCTATCTGCCGGGGAAATGGAAACGGTCAGCCCGGAGCAGGCCCTCAATCATCCTACCTGGAAGATGGGACCGAAGATCACGATCGACTCGGCCAGTCTCGTGAACAAGGGGCTGGAACTGATCGAAGCCGCCTACCTGTTCGGTTTCCAGCCCGATCAACTGGCGGTTCTGGTTCATCCGGAGTCGACCGTCCATGCCTTGATTGAATTGAAGGATTCCTCGGTCTTCGCCCAGATGGCTCTTCCCGACATGAAGCAACCGATTTTGCAGGCACTCTCCTGGCCTCAGCGCAGGGATTCGGACTACGGAAGAATCAATCTTGCCGGTCCCCTGTCGCTGAATTTCGAGCCTCTGGACCGCGAGCGTTTTCCGGCTGTCGACATCGCAATGGATGCCCTGCGTCGGGGGGGAGTGGCGCCTCTCTGTCTCAATGCCGTCGATGAGGTCGCAGTGGAGTCTTTTCTTGCAGGGGAGATTCGATTCCCTGATATTTCCCGGGTGATTCGGGAAGTGCTGGAGTGCATAGATCCCGGCAGTCCGCAGAGCTTTGAAGATCTTGTGAAGGCGGATCTGTTTGCCAGGGCTCAGGCAAGAGAGTGGATTGAATCCCGCCATCTGGCGGCTGAAGGAGAAAGTAAATGTTGATGACGCTGTTTGCCGGGATTTTCACCATCGGGCTGATCGTGTTTGTCCATGAAATGGGTCACTATCTCATGGCTCGGCTTTCCGGGATTCACATTCATCGTTTTTCCATTGGATTCGGGCCGGTTCTCTATCGCTTCCATCGCTGGAATACCGAGTGGGCCCTGAGCCTGATTCCCCTGGGTGGCTATGTCCGGATCGCCGGCATGATGGAGGCCACGCTCGAAGGCCCGGACATGGATGAGACCGAATTACACGAGCAACAGCTATTCAGAAACAAGGGACGCTTCTCCCGGCTTTCTGTTCTCCTTGGTGGACCTCTGGCAAATCTTCTTCTTGCCCTGCTTCTCCTCTTTTCCGTCTTCCTTGCAAGCGGCGATCCCATCCTTCCGACCACCACTCTGGACGAGATTCCGGAAGAGAGCGTTGCTGCGCAGGCGGGGCTTATGGAGGGCGATCGCATTCTTCTTGCCAAGGGACAGAATCTTGCAAACTGGAATGCACTGTTGGAGCTTCTTCCCAACGAAGGACCTGTCTCTTTGAATCTCCGGGTTCAGCGGGGCGAGAGGACTCTTGCTTTCACTCTGGAGGCTGATGAGGGTGAATTTCTGGGACTCATTCCTCTTGTGGATAACCGGGTGGGAAAAGTCCTTCGAGGTGGGCCCGCCGATGAGATCGGACTTTGCCGCGGAGACAGGATCGTCAAGGTAAACGGGGAAGAGGTTCGAGCCTTCAATGAGATTGCCGAGCGAATCAATGTCAGTGCCGGCAGTCCTGTGGCCCTTGTCTGGCTTCGGGAGGGTGAGAGATTCGAGGCATCTGTAACACCCCGGGAGGACTCCCTGCCGGGGAGCGGGGGAGATAGCATTGGAAGAATCTTCTTTGAGCCCTACTACGAGCGTCGGGATCTTGGAGTGCCGGCCTCTTTTCAGCGTGCTATCGCTGGAGTGAGTTACACCGTTCGGGGAACCCTGTTATTTTTGGGGAAGCTACTCAGCGGCGGCCTCGGCAGTGATGCTGTGGGTGGCCCGATCCAGATCTTCAAGTATGCGGGGCAATCGGCCGCCTGGGGTTTGGGGACCCTGCTGACCTTTATCGCCTTTTTCAGCACCCAGCTCTTTCTCTTCAACCTGCTCCCCATTCCCGCCCTTGATGGAGGCCACCTGCTTCTCATGCTTCCCGAGTTTGTCGGAATCAAGATCTCGGAAACCTGGCGACTTCGGCTGACCCAGGCGGGAACCCTGATCCTGATCGGGATTATGATTCTGGTGGTGTTTCAGGATATTCGCCAGCTACTTGGCTAGGGATTTCCGCCCAGTTGGCCTCTTCGATGGATTTCCTCGTAGATGGGAATCCATCGCTCAGTATTATCTTCACTGATCTGTCGCGCAATTCCCCGTAGAGAGTCCAGAGGGAAGGTGTCGCCCAAGGCGGCAAAAGCAGAATCAGAGAGTTCGATGCTGTTCAAAGCCAGTTTTCGAGCCTCAATGAGTTTCAGATACTCTTCGACCAGAAAGATCTCTTCCTGATCGAGGATATCTCCGGCGGGAACCCCGGATTTCCCACAGGATTGCAGGAGAAGAAATCCCAGAAAAATGAGGAAGGAAGCTCCCCAGATGCTATATTTCCGCCGCATCGTTTTCACAGTCGGAGGATAAGTGAGCCGCTTCATCCTGTCAAAGAAGAGTGCAGTTTGTCTCTCGCTGGCCCTGTGTTTTCTGGGCCCGCTTTCCCTTCTCTCTGATGAAAGAGAAGAGGGGGGAGCCTTTGTCGAGGAACTGCGTTTCGAGGGGAATCACTCGATTTCCTCTTCGCAGCTTCGGGAGCCAATGAAAACCCGCTCCCGGAGACTCTTCCAGATCGGCTACCCTCCATTCTATCCGGACTGGCTGAGAAGCGACCTTGCTCGCATCGCCGCTCTCTATCATCGTGAGGGCTTCTACGAGGTTATGGTGACGAGCGACCCGGAGAAGGATCGGACAATCCGCCCCACTGGTTCCCAGCGAAATGCCGTGAGTCTGGTCATCCATGTGAAGGAGGGCAAGCGTCGCTATCTCCGGAGCCTTCTCTTTGAGGGCCCCGGAGCAGAGCTTCTCGAGGAGGCTCGCCCGGTGCTGAATCTGGAAGAGGGGAAGCCCCTTGATCCCCCGTCGATTGAGGGAGACCGGGTTCATCTTCTCGAGGCCCTGAAGAGCAAGGGCTACTTCTGGGCGGAGGCCGGTTTCAGGCAGGAAGTAATCGAGTCCCCTTCCTATTCGCCCCGGGATTCTCTGGACCTCGTTTTCACGCTGGAAGCGGGCCCCCGCGCTATTCTCTCTGAAATCCGCATTCGGGGAACGCTGATTTCCAGAGATTTCATTCTCAAGGAAATGAGGGTGCAGGAGGGAGAGCCCCTTTATCTGGGAGAGCTTCTTCAAAGCGAACAGAATCTGCTGGATACGGGTCTCTTTCGCTCCATCAGCCATTCCCTGATCCCGAGAGACCCGGGAGAGAACGGTCACCGGAAGGTGGATCTTCTCTGGGAGTTCGTGGAACGGGGAAGGGGTTCTCTGGAATTCGGGCTGGGCTATGGGAGCATTGACGGCTATCGGATTCTTGGCAACTGGAGTCACCGGGGGCTTTTCTCTCCCGGCGGACGCCTGAATCTGGAGCTTCTGCATACGGTGAAGAAGAACAGCGAGGATGCTCTTGAAATCAGTATGGAGCGCCAGTCTCTGGAGTACTGGCGGCGCAATGTAATCTCTCCAGGACTTCATTTGAGTCTCCGTCTCTTTCACGAAATGGACCATGAACAACCGGGTGGTCGATACAGCCGGGAGACGCTGGCCTTTCGCACGACTCTCATTCGCACACAGGATGCCGATACAGAGATCTACATTCGGGAGCAGCAGGATATCAACCGGCAGCAGCCATTGATCGGATCCATTGAGATTCCCAACTCCCTGACCCGCTCCCTGTCCCTGATCTGGAATCGGGATAGCCGGGATCACTTTTTCCATCCGACCGAAGGTCGTCTTCTCCATCTTGGCTATGAAGTCGCAGGAGGTTTGCAGGGGGGCGATCATCACTTTCAGCGGGTTCGGATCAGTTCGAATCGCTATAGAAAGAAGGGGGCAGCCGTATTTGCAAGCCGCTTCCGTTTGGGCTGGGTGGAAGCCTATGGCCAGAGTCTGGAAAACCCCCTATCAGGGATCTACCGGGATGGGGTCCCCTGGGACGAACGCTTCTATTGCGGCGGGTCGACAAGTGTGCGCGGGTATGAGGATGCGAGTCTCGGCCCTCTCTGGGATGAGGAAGAGGATCCGGGGCTTGGGAATGCCCTTGGGGGAAGGTTCCTGATGGTTGGGAATCTTGAGTTGAGGCAGGGGCTGTCGTCCATTTTCGGAACGGGTTTCCTGAAGAATCTGGGCCTTTCCCTTTTTCTGGATGCGGGGAACACTTGGCTGGATCCGGGGCAGTTGCGCGGCTCTGAGCTCTTCCCCTGGCAGGGGAAGAGAAGCAGCAGAACCCGGGTTTACTGGAGTACGGGCCTGGGCATCCATTACCTCAGCCCGATGACGGTTGTTCGACTGGAATACGGACTTCCCCTGCCCGCCCGGAATCGGGATGAGCGGGGCCGTTGGCATCTTAGCCTGGGACACAGTTTCTGATGAGCGGGAAGAAGACCGGACGCATTGCGGGAATTGTGATCCTGATTGTCCTGCTTCTGGGCTATGGGTTTTTGCATCTGCGGCAGGCCTGGTTTGCCCGCCAGATGGCCGGCCTGATCAGCAGAAATCTCCTGAGCGAACTGTCCCTGACCCTGGATCTGGAGGCCATCCAGTGGAAGCCGCTGGGCGGACTTCTGCTTCGAGGAGCAGAACTGCGAGGAGATAATGAGGACTTCGAGCCGATTCTGGAAATCGGCGAAGCCGACCTTCGTTTCCGCTTCCGAAACCTGCTTCGAGGGCAACTGTTCAGTCCTTCTCTGGAGCTGGAAGGCTGTTTCCTTCGCCCCTCGGCCCTGCAAAATCAGGGAGGGGAAGCTCCCGCGGGCATGGCGGCGCTGGTTTATCTGGAAGACTGCCGACTCCGTGACTTCCAGATACTCATGGAATCCGGGGACACCCTGAGCCTGGATTCTGCGGAGCTGCGTCTTCTCAAGAACCGGGACGGTCTTCTTCTGGAGATTGAATCCCTCAAAGGCACTTTACCGGGGGGGCTTACCCTTCTGGATATGGAGGGTTCCTTCTTCCATGATCAGGCTCTCAAGCTCCGGGAAGTTAAGATTCAGCTTCCCGGCAGTGCTTTCCAGATTGATGGAAGGATCGAGACGGGAGACTCGCTTTCCTATGATCTGGAGATCGAAGCGGACAGCCTTCTTCTGAAAGAAGCTCTCGCTCTCTTCGGCAAGACCTTTGACCGGCAGGACCGGCTCAGTGGCCATATGAATCTGAGCGGGGCGCCATCAGGACTGGAGTTGGAGGGCAAGCTGAGCGGCTCTCTTTACGGCTATGAACTGGCGGAACTCGAGACTCTCGGGCAGTTCCATGACGGGCAACTGACCTTGGACCGCATGGACGGAGAGCTGAACCGCAATTTCCTTCAGTCAAGTGCCCAGTTCCGTTTCCCCCGTGCAGGGAAGGGTCTGGGCCTGAGCATGGAAGGCCAGTTGCAGCATTTCGATCTGAACCGTTTCTTCGGCGGTGGGCCGGTTTCGGATCTGCAGGGCGATTTCCATCTGGAGAAAAGTCCGGAAACCCTGTCTCTGGGGCTTCAACTGGGTGAGGGGCATCTGATCGCTTTGCCCTTTGCTTCTGCTTATGCGGATCTTGAGTTCTCCGGTGATACACTTCATGTAAATCGATCCGGGTTTCTGGATACGGGCCTGAGCCTGAATCTGACCGGCTGGATCAATCCCCGGGAAGCGACCCTGCAACTGGAGGGGAGTGGAGAGAGCCGGTCTTCCGCCCTTTCCCGTCGCTTTAGCGGAGACACGCTTCTGCAAGGGGATCTGGATTTTCAGCTTTCTGCCGGGGGAAGCGCCCTTGCCCCCGACTTTTCTCTGGAGGGAGATTACCGGAATACGACGTATCTGGGGACAGGAATCAGTTCGGGGCATCTGCTTCTGGAGTCCGATTCTCTCTTGCGGGCTCCTCTGGAGGTGGAACTGACCGGGAAAGCACTGAAGCGCGGAGATTGGCATTTCGAAGAGGGCTTTCTGCGGGGGCAGATCCTCCCCGGGGCATTGGATCTCGACTTCCTTTCCCTGGACGGCCAGGACTGGGGACTCACTCTTTCCGGTCTGCTTCCTTTCGGGGAGAAGGAAGACTGGTTTCTTCGCCAGTGCTGGCTCCATTGGCAGGGTCATGACTGGCTGAACGACCGGGCTTTCCTCTACCGGCCCGGAGAGCGTCTCCCCCGTGGCTCTGTAGATTTTCGCTCCCGGGGCGGGCACCTGAGTTTCCGCCGCGAATCCGAAGAGGCAGGTCAGCTGGTCTGGAGAGATCTGGACCTGCAAGCCTTGCTGCCCGATTCCCTGAATCCGAAGAAACTGGAGGCAAGGAGCAATGGCTGGATCGAAAGGCGGGAGGATGGGAGTCTGGAGCTTTCATTGAGCCTCGATGAGTTCAGTCTCGCTTCCTCTCCGCCAGGGCAACTGAATCTGGATGCAGGATGGAAGGACGATGTCCTGAACCTGAGTTCTCTTCGCTGGGAAGAGGCGAGGGGGGGGCAGGTCTGGGTTTCCGGACAGCTCACGGGAATGCCTCCGAGCGGAGATGCTTCCTTGAGGATTCCCGAGGCACCCGAGTCGCTGGAACTGGAACTCCTCTTTTCCGATTTCTCTCTTGGCAAGCTGCATTCCCTGCTTCCCGGGACCGGGAAGCTGCAGGGTCTTCTCAGCGGGAACCTCCAGTTGGAAGGGCCTCTGGAGGAGCTCTCCTCTTCTGCAAGCATGCATCTGGACTCCTTGTCCATAGAGGACTGGGCTCTTCTGGAGTCACTGGATTTCGACGCAGAGATTGAAGGTGGAGGCTTGTATTTCAAGTCTCTGGAATTGAAGCAGGGGCCGGAACAGAGGAGCCGGATCAGGTCCGAGTTTCTCTTGCCTGCCTCTCTCTCCTTTCCAGGCGGCTTGAAGCTGGAAAAAGACGATGCCCTGGAGGGACAGCTCTTTCTGGATGCACGTTTGGAGGACCTGCCGGATCCTCTTGGATGGCTGGCCGAGGGGGAGGGCGATCTTCGCGGCAAGCTGCTTCTTGAGGGGAGTCCTTCCCATCCTCAGCCCCGGGGCGAGCTATCTCTTGACAAGGGGCGGCTTCGCCTGGCCGGCACCGAGGAACTCTTTGAGGAAGTCCGGATAGAGGCCCGGGTAGAGGGCGACAGCATCTTCCTTGAAGAGGTGGAGGCACAGGAAGGTCTGCGCTACCTTCGCCAGCGCAATGGTCACCTGAAGGCTCGCGGTTGGCTGACCTGGTACGGACCACTCCGCTATCAACTGAGTGCCACATTGAGTGACTTCGCTCTGGGTACTCTCCCCTTCTTCAGAGGTGATGTGTCCGGAGATCTTTCCCTCCAAAGGCAATGGTCGGGCGAAGCCTGGCGACCTTTTCTGGAAGGCCAACTTCTGGTTTCCTCCGGAGAGCTGCAAAGGAGGGAAATGGGGATTGGGTCAGAAAGCTCAGGCTCTGCTCTGGACTATCGTCTGAAGCTTCGTGCCGACGGGCAGCTCTTCCTGCGGGATGCGGAGTCGGATCTGGAACTGGCGGGCGACATTACTCTCGAGTCTCTGCCCTCGGGTTTCGATATCTCCGGCGAACTGGACATCCTGCGCGGGCGATACCTGATCTTCTGGAATCACTTCCGGCTTCTGGAGGGCCATCTGGATTTCAATGGAACCCGTGGATTCAATCCCATGCTCGATATCCGTGCAGAGAGCAGAACTAGCGATGATCTGATCACCCTGACAGTCTCGAATACACTTCAAGAACCAAAGGTAAGCCTCGAAAGTAAATCGGGTTACAGCGAAGAAGACGCCCTCAGGATCTTGGCGGGACTTCCCCCGGGAGATGTGGAGGGCATGGAATCCCTGCGAGGGGCTCTCGGCGGCAAGATCGCCACGGGGCTGATCAGCCAACTGGAGAACTGGGCGACCGGGGAACTTCTTAGTGGTGTGATCCAGAGCGTTGAAATTGAGAACCGGGGAGCGGAGGGCGAGGAGGAAACGCGCTGGCAGATTGCCTCCTATCTGCCCGGCGGAGTTTATGTGACCTACAATCAGGGCTTGAGTCAGAACTCGTCCCATGAACTGGGAATCGAGAAGAGAGTTCGCGACTGGGTAGTTCTGAGAATGGAAGTCTTGAGACAGTCGGAGCAACTTGGAGAAGAAGGGACAGCCGATGCCTACAACTTCGACATTCGTTTCCGCTATGAATACTAGCGGGAAACGGGCATCCCTCCTCCTGGCAGGAGTGCTGATTTTCCTGCTCCTGCTGCCTGCGGGAGCACAGGTCTTCGGCAAGAACAAGGTGCAGTACAATTCCTTCGAGTGGCGTGTCTACACGAGCGAGCATTTCGAACTCTACTACTACCCGGAGGAATCCCGTCTGGCCAGTCAGGCCATCCTGATCGCAGAGGAAGCCTGGACACGCCTTTCGCGACTTCTCAGCCATGAACCCATGAAGCGGGTTCCGCTGGTTCTCTTCAGTTCCCATCCATTTTTCCAGCAGACGAATGTTACCCCGGAACTGATTGGAGAGGGGACGGGGGGCTTCACCGACATCTATCGAAGCCGGGTGGTGCTGCCCTTTACCGGTTCGCTGTCGGAGTTCCGCCATGTGGTGGCCCATGAGCTGGTTCATGTCTTCATGCTTGATCTGCTCTTCGGGGGAATTGGCCCCCAGTACGCCATGCGGACTCTCGGGCAGATGAAGATGCCTCCCCTGTGGTTTATCGAGGGTCTGGCCGAGTACCTGTCTACGGGCTGGGATTCCGAAGCGGAGAGCTTTGTCGCAGACGCCGTGGCTTCAGACATGCTTCCCTCTCTGAACCGTCTCTACGGTGGTTTTCTTGTGTACAAGGAGGGCCAGGCCCTTGTTCGCTACCTTGCAGAGGAGTATGGGGAAGGGATTCTGCCGGAGATCCTGCAGGAAACCAGAAAGTCCTCTTCCTTTTCCAAGGCGCTTCGCAAGCGACTGGGGATGGATCTGAAAGAACTGGATCGTGCCTTTCGCAGAAAGCAGATGCAGGAGAGCTGGAAGCTGCTTGCCGATCACGAGGATCCTGCCACCGAGGCCTTCCCCCTTCGGGAGCATTCAGAAGGTCGAAGCTACTTTACCCGCCGCCCTTCTTTCTCTCCCGATGCACAGCGCATGGTCTGGTTTGAGGATCACGAGGGGGAGGTCAATCTCTATCTGGCCAGTGCCCTGGACGGGAAGGTCATCCGAAAACTCCTGACCGGGCATCGCAGCGCCGACTTTGAGAGCCTCCACCCCTTTGACAGCGGTGCTACTTTCTCACCGGAGGGAAGCAGGGTCGCCCTGCTAGCCCTTCGGGCCGGAAGGGACGAGATCCTTCTGCTGGATGCGGTGAAGGGAAAGGTCCTCCGTCGCATCGAGTCCCCTCTGGACAGCATGCGTCATCCTTCCTGGTCGCCGGATGCCGGGAGCATTCTGGTTTCCGGTGTCTTGGGGGGAGTGACGGACCTCTGGCTTCTGGATCTGGAAACGGAGGAATGGAGCCGCCTGACTCACAGCCTTGCCGATGAACAGGATCCGGTCTGGCTGAACGATGAGGAAATCCTCTACGCTGGCCATGAGTCCCTTCTCCCCGAGTCCAGGATTCCCGCAAGTCCTGCCGAACTGGACAGTTCCTCCTTCATCGGAAACGAGAGCATTTTCGATGATGGGCGGGGATACGAGATCTACCGCCTGCGCATCGGGGAGGGGAGTCGTCCCCTGACCTCCACGGCGGGCGATGACCGGGATCCACTTCCCCTCAGGGGAGGTGGCTATCTCTTTCGCAGCGATGTTTCCGGGCAGACCGCACTCTGGTATTGCGATCCCGAAGAGCGGCTTTCCCGAGTCTATTCTCCTTCGGGCGGCCTTCTTGACCCCTCTCTTTCTCCTGATGAAAACTCTCTTGCCTTTGTCAGCCTTCGTGGGGGGGGCTATGACCTCTTCATTCTGGAAGATCTTCCCGCAAGGCTGGAGGAAGCAGAAGAGGAATCTCCCGGGGAGAGAATGTGGATGCCCTTCGATCTCGCTCTGGACGGGCAGCACCTGCTTCCTCCCTCAAAAGCCCGGGAAGCTGACAGCCTTGTCGGACAGGATGCTCCCTATCGACTTCGTTTCCTGATTGATACCATGGGCCGCCGCCTGACCTTCAATACGCTCTACGGGCTTTACGGGAGCAGCGTGATTTCGCTCAAGGATGTTCTCGGTGACCACGAGATCCAGATTCTTCTGGATGTCTTCGGCAGAATCAGCGATTCGAATTTCCTGCTTTCCTATGCCAATCGAAAGAACCGGATCAACTGGAGCACGGGAGCCTACTCCTTCCTCAACTACTACCAGGGTACGGTCGGCGCCCTGGACGGGACCCTGCCCGAGGATCGCCTCTTTCTGGAGTGGAGCCGTGGTCTCTGGTTCGGGGGGAGTTATCCGCTGAATCTCTACACCCGTTTCGATGCGGATCTGAACCTCTACTACACGCATCGGGAGTACTTTGAAGGCTTCGATCTTTTCGGAGATCCCATTCCCGACCCGGAGCGAAGCGAGGAAAACCGTCTCTTGATCCAGCCGGGCATATCTCTGGTTCATGATGATGCGCTCTTTGCTTCTCTCGGCCCGGTAAAGGGAAGCCGCTGGATTCTGGGTCTTTCCCGCAGTGAAAGCCTTGCGGGAGATGTTCCGACCTCCCGCTGGATCATTCACGGTGACTGGAGGCGCTACCTTCTGGGGCCCGGTGGGCATAGCCTGGCTTTCCGGCTTTCAGGCCGCTACAGTCAGGGGCAGGATCCCCTCTGGTTCCATCTCGGAGGGCCTCAGGATCTGCGTGGATACGACTATCTGGAATTCTCGGGAACCCGAAGTATTCTGGGGAGTGTGGAATGGCGCTTTCCCTTCATTCGCTACCTGATGCTGGGCGGACCCATTCCCTTTGCATGGGGAAACATCGGGGGAGCGATCTTTGCAGACTTTGGCGCTGCCTGGAAGGAAAGCGATATCTTCGATCCTTGGGAAACCGATGAGGATGGTTTTCTGCTCCGGGATCTCCATGGGGACATCGGCTACGGGTTTCGAATGGATCTCGGCGGTGTTCTTCTGATGTGGGACATTGCCTGGCCCATGGATTTCCGGGAATTGGGCGACAGGCGCCATCACATTTCCATTGGCGCACAATTCTGATTCCCTCTTTTCCCCGAACCGGTTTCAGGCTATCTTGCTTCCTTCCACACACAGCGGAGTTGCATGAAGGCACTGTCCCTGAATAAACCGCAAGAAGAAGCCGTCCTGCATGAGGAGGGGCCCTGCCTTGTGATTGCAGGCGCGGGGAGCGGAAAGACCCGTGTCCTGACCGAGCGCATCCGGAGGCTGGTCACTGAGGGCACGCCTCCCTGGAGGATTCTCGGCTTCACTTTTACCAATCGCGCAGCTTCGGAGATGCGTCGCCGACTGGAGGAGTCACTCGGAGAGCGTGCAAGAAGGCTCTGGCTCGGCACCTTCCATTCCACGGGACTCAGGATCCTTCGCCGTGAATGGGAAGAGGCCGGCATCGACCGGGACTTCGGCATCTATGATGCTGATGACCAACTTTCGCTGCTGAAGAGAATCATCAAGGATCTTTCCATCCCGGAAGGGATCAGTCCCAATTCTGCCCGCTCGGTGATTGAGGGACTGAAGCGTTCGCTGATTCTTCCCTCTGAATTCGAAAGCCGCGCCGAGGGAATCGTGGAAGCCCGGGTGGCCCGCATTTACAAAGCCTATGAGGCGGGACTGCGATCGGCGAAGGCTCTGGACTTCACGGACCTGATTTCCCGCCCCGTCCGTCTTTTCCAGGAGAATCAGGATCTCATGCGATCCTGGGCAGATCGTTTTGATTTCGTGCTGGTCGATGAATTTCAGGATACGAACCCCTTGCAGATGCAGTTCATTTCTCACTTGTCCTCCCTTCACGGAAATCTCTTTGTGGTGGGCGACGATGACCAGTCCATCTATGGCTGGCGGGGTGCAGAAATCAGCCACATTCTGGAGTTTGAAAAACAGTGGAAGGGCGCACGCACGATTCGTCTGGAGCAGAATTACCGTTCCACGCGCCCCATCCTGGAAGTGGCCAATGCGGTGATCGCGAACAACCGGGACCGGAAAGGGAAGACCCTCTGGACGGCTCTTGATGAAGGCGAGAAGGTCAGGGTTCAAACCGTGCTGGATGAGGAAGAGGAAGCCGAGAGCATTGCCCGAAGGATTCGCAGCTCCGAAGTTCTCGACAGCCACTGGAACCGTCATGCAGTGCTCTATCGCACTCATGCGCAAAGCCGTTCTCTGGAAGCCGCACTCGGCCGCTACCGTATTCCCTATCGTATCATCGGGGGAACTCGATTCTATGACCGCAAGGAGATCCGGGATCTGCTTGCCTACCTGAAACTGGCGGCCAATCCCGCCGACACGGTCAGCTTTCAGCGGGTATTGAATGTGCCGCCCCGGGGAATTGGCAAGACCAGCGCAGCTAGGCTTCTGGATCTTGCCAGGCGTGAAAAGATGGCGCCGGGGCTCCTGATAACCGCCTTTCCCGATCTGCTGGAGGAACTGCCTGCTGCAGCTTCCCGGCGTCTTCGGGACTTCGGCAAGCTACTTCTTTCCCTGAGTCCCGATCCCCGCAGGGATCATGCTCCGTCGGTTCTGCAGCGACTGCTGGAGAAGGTTCCCTATCTTGACTACCTCGAGCAGAGTGATCCTTCGACCTTCGACACCCGCAGGGAAAATGTGGAAGAACTGCTCAATGCGTCTCAGGCCTTTTACGAGTCCCGGATCAGTGAGCCTGTTCCCGAGGATGAAGACAGGGCTTCCGCCGAGTCAGGTTCCCTGAGTGACTTTCTTGCCGATGTTGCTCTGGTAGCGGACATCGATTCTCTGGAGGAAGACAGCGAGACCGTTACGCTGATGACCCTGCACAATGCCAAGGGTCTTGAATACGACTCGGTCTATCTTTCCGGGGTGGAGGAGCTTCTGCTTCCTCATGCAATGAACATTGAGGAAGACAGCAAGCTGGAAGAGGAGCGCCGACTTTTCTATGTAGGAGTGACTCGTGCAATGCGCCTCCTCTTTCTCACCCACGCCCTCAACCGGCGTCGTTTCGGGGATACGCTATCCGTGATGCCTAGCCGCTTCCTTTCCGAACTGCCGGAGGACTGGGTTGAAAGGGAGGGGGAGGAACTTTCCTTCCGAAGCGGTACCTCTTCCTTCGCAAATCGTCGGAGCTCCTATCAGGGGAGAGCTGCGGCCCCCGTTCATCGTGCTCCTTCCAGTTCTTCCTGGGATGACTTCAGTCAGGAAAGCGGCAGTGAGAATGATTTCAGTCAGGATGAGTCCGGGCTTCGAGTCGGAATGCGAGTGCGCCACCCCAGTTTGGGTCTGGGCAAGGTTCACAAACTGGAAGGCAGTGGTGAGGATCTTCGCGTGATCGTCATGTTCGACCGGAAGGGAGCCCGCAAGCTCCTGGTCAGGGTGGCCGGACTGGAACCTGCCTAGCCTTCCTTGCGGGAAGAATGTCCGGCGCGGGCCTTTCGTGATTCCTCACTGCTGAAGGCCTCATGACGAATTCGGGCGATTTCTTCCAGACTGTCTTTCGACAAGGTCTCTTCCTCATCGAGCAGGTTCAGCAGGCGTCGGCTCCCGCAGAAGGCAGCGCGGGTTCCCTTGCTGATGGATTTTAGAACTTCGTGAGTTTCTTCTTCCAGTTGGTCTTCAGGGCAAACTCGATTGAGGAATCCGGACGCCATGGCCCGTCGGGCATCGATGGTCTCTCCCGTGAGAAAGAGCTCCCGGGTCAGGGCGGATCCCATTCGACGCATCCCCGTGTGGCTGTAGACCAAACCGAGTCGCACGGAGGGAATGGCCAGACGGATCCCCTCGGCGGCAATCCTCAGATCCGCACAGGATAGCAGTTCCAGGACCCTGCCCCAAGCGTCTCCCTGAAGGCTTGCGACGATGGGAGCGGGCCAGTCCGAAAGCCTCTGCATGAGAGATTCAAAGGGGTCATGCCGCCTCTCTTCCTCTGAAGAGTGAAAGATGCTCTCCGGAATCCTGTCAATCGGGTAGCCGGTGCTGAAGTGCTTCCCCTCGGAGCTGAGAAGAAGAATCGTGCTTCCATCAAGAGAGTCGAGAGCCTTGTGGAAATCCCGAAGAAGTTCGGGGGACAGCAGGTTGCGAGGGGGATCCTGGAGGCGGATCTCCGCCCACTGTCAGTGGCTGCTGCACTGGATCATCATGGCAACTCCCTGATTGATTTCGATCAGGCTAGTCCCTGTCATGAGGAATGGCCATAGAAAAAAGGGGGGCTATTGCCCCCCCAGAATTTGCTCAATGGATATTCTATCCGGTTCGCCCGGCTAGTTGCAGGAACTGATCGCGTAGAAGCTAGCGAAGAATCCGAGGTCGGCGACGTCAGTGGCGCCATCCTCATTGTAATCGTGGCAAGGATCAGATGTACCCGTATTGAAGTCACTGGCGAACTTTGCAAGGTCAGAAACGTTCACGGTGAGAGAACCGTCAAGGTCCGGACTGTCGGCGGACACGCAGACGGGGTTACCGTTGTTGAGGACAATGTCCAGGGCCAGAACGTAAAGATCGGTGTCATTACAGTTCACGCCCGTGCTTCCGTCGCCCGCAACTCCGCCGAGGATCGTGCCACTGAAAGTGGCCTGACCGTTAGCATCAGTACCGGAGTCGGCCTGGCTGGCCTGACCGGCGCAGGTGACGATCTGGGGATTGTAAAGAGTCAGGTCTGTGGCGGCGAGAGTCACAACGGGATCACCATAAATGTCGAGAACCGTAACCGAAATGACATAGCCGTTGTCCGAAAGGTCTTCGGCTCCACTAGGGGCAATCGTGAAACGACCGCAGTTTGCAGCAGACGCGGTGGAGTTTGCGGAATTCGGGATTCCGGCGAGTGCCACGGAGACGATTCCCATGGTGAGCAGGGCTGCCAGCGCAAAGGTGAGTTTCCTCTTGGCCATTCATAACCTCCTGAAGATGGCCGCCCCTGAGAAGTATGTCTTGCTAGGGGCTGAACCGAATGTTCAAACAAACAAAAGACAGACTAGGATGCCTTTCGCAAATATCCATGAGCAGGAATGATGCTGCCCAAGTTCCAACAGGGATAAGTATACCCCGAAAAGGGGTGAAGGGTCAACTGCTAGAAAGATGCTAGAGTTCTTTTGCCATTCCCTGGACCCGGTCAACAGGCACAGTAAACGCAATTCCGCTGCCCTTGCGGCTCAGGGGACCACAGATTTCCGGGAGCATTTTGAGGATGGCATCGGCCTTCTCCTCTTCCACCACGGAAAGAAGAAGGGAGTGCTGGCTTTCCCTTCCCGGGAAAAGTCCGCGAATTCCGGCGAATATCGGGATCTCTTCCGAGAGAATCTGCCCCATCCCTCTGGCATCCAGCACCGTTGAGCCGGTGACACCGACCTCCAGAAAGGCTTCCAGAATGTCCTCCAGGACATCGCTTTGGGGCAGGATGATGACGAGCATAACCATGGATTTCCACCTGTTTCCTGTGAGGGGGCAAGCTTCCTTCCTTTTTCCCGCTCAGGCAACAGAAAAGTGACTGCAAGCTGCCATTGACAGGAGAGACTTCCCTTTCTAGAGTAAGCGTCCGGCGCAAGCAAGGAAGGGTTTTCGTTTGAGCCAGCTACTGAGCGCGGAGCAATTGCACCAGAGGATGTTGCGTCGCAAGCGACTGGACGCGTTTTCTGCGCTACTCTATATCCTTCCCGCTGCGGCCGTGGTCTTTACCTTCCGTCTCGTTCCCATTATTGCGGCCTTCACATTCAGTTTCTTCGAAATCAAGATGGGAGCCCTGGTTGGCTTCGTAGGTCTGGGGCACTACGGAAAACTGTTCCAGGATCCGACCTTCTGGCACTCCCTCTCCACGACACTCTGGTTCGTACTCGGGACCGTGCCACCCGCGATCTTTGTCTCTCTCTTTTTCGCACTGCTTCTGAACCGGAAGATCCGTGCTCTGGGTCTTTACCGAATGGTCTACTTCATTCCCGTGGTAACGAGCATGGTGGCAGTGGCCGTCATCTGGAAATGGATCCTTGAGCCGGAAATCGGCATCCTGAATTTTCTGCTGGAGAAGATCGGAATCGGTCCCATGGGATGGCTGTCGGAAAGTCGGGGGATCTTCCAGCTCATGGCAGCAGGAGTGGGCCTGAGCCTGCCGGAGTGGGCTGGCGGGCCGAGCCTTGCCCTGATCAGCCTCGCCCTGGTGAACACCTGGAAGGGTCTGGGCTACAACATCGTGATCTTTCTGGCGGGATTGCAGAACATACCGAAGCAACAGTATGAGGCCGCTCGCATCGATGGAGCAAACAACTGGCAACTCCTGCGCTATGTGACCTGGCCCATGCTCAGTCCCACGACATTCTATGTTTTCATCATGAGCACGATTGTCAGTTTCCAGACTTTCAGTCTGGTCTACCTGATGACCTCTCCGCCGGGCGGGCCGGAGGACAGCACAAAGGTGCTGGTCTACTATCTCTTCGACAAGGGCTTCACGCCTCCGGCCAGTCTGGGACGGGCCAGTGCCGTGGCTCTGGTTCTCTTTGTGATCATCCTCGCGCTGACCATCGTGCAGCGGAAGGTCGCAGAGAAACGGGTTCACTACTAGGGGGACGGGATGAATCTGGATACGATGCGCAGGATTCCGGGGAGGGTGGGTATCCACCTTCTGCTGATCGTATGCAGTCTCACGATGCTCCTGCCCTTTGTCTGGATGAGTGCCACGAGCTTTCGCGACACGATGGAAATCACTCGCGATCCCTTTGGATTCATTCCCCGGATTTTCACCTCAGCGTTCACGGAGGGAGGGGAAGTTCGCTCAGTCGCCCGGGTCTTTGCCAACTACATTGAAGCCTGGCAGAGCGCACCCTTTGCCCGATACTTCCTGAACACGATTTTCGTGGCCCTCTCCTGCGTCTTCGGGGTGGTGGTGACCAGTGCGTTTGCGGCCTATGCCTTCGCGAGGATGGAGTTCAGGGGAAGGGACATTCTCTTCATGATCTTTCTGGCCATGATGATGGTACCCGAGCCAGTGTATCTGGTGCCGAGCTTTGTCATCATGGCTCGCCTACACTGGCTGGACACCTACTACGCGCTGATTGTCCCCTGGACCGTGAAGGTCTTTTCCATTTTCCTGCTTCGACAGCACTTCAAGACCATCCCCCAGGATCTCTTTGATGCGGCGAAAATTGACGGTGCCGGTCGCTTCAAGGTGCTCTTGTCCATTGTGATTCCGCTGAGTCGAGCCATTCTGGTGACGATCGTTATTTTCACGATTATCGGAAGCTGGAACTCCTTTCTCTGGCCGCTGGTCATGACGCACAGTCCGGAAATGCGCCCCATCCAGATCGGTCTTGCGGCCTTCAGTCAGGAAGAGGGAACCGAGTACGGCCTGATGATGGCGGCTACTACGCTCAGCGTCCTGCCACTTCTGATTCTCTACTTCTTTGCCCAGAAGCAGATCATTTCCTCCATGGCTTCCAGCGGATTAAAGGAGTAGGGATGAAGCGTTGGTTTCTCCTTCTGTCTTTGTTCATGACATTGACCAGTTGTGCGCCCGGCCCTTCCGATGAGGAAGTCATTTTCTGGCATGCCATGGGTCGATGGGAGGGCGTGCTTGTCGAGATTATCGAGGAATTCAACGCCACCCATCCGCAGTACCTTCCGGTCAAGGCCTACAACATGAGCCGCTATCAGGCCCTGAGTCAGAAGATCATTGCTGCGGTCGCTGCCGGACAGCCTCCGACGATCAGCCAGGCTTATGAGTCCTGGACCAATGAAATGCGCTCGGCGAAGATCATCGAGTGCCTGCAGGATTATGCCGATGGACCGAAGGGACTCAGCGATGCCGACTGGGAGGACATCCAGCCGGTTTTTCTGGAAGAGTGCAGGGACAGCGAAGGCAGGCTTTGGAGCTTCCCTTTCAACAAGAGCGTTCGCTCCCTCTTTTTGAACCGTGACTTCTTTCGGGATTACGGCTATGACCCCGATCTTCCCCCTGAGGACTGGAGCAGTTGGCGGGACATGAGCCTGGCCATGACCCGGGATCTGGACGGCGACGGGCGCAATGACCATTGGGGAAGCACGGCCAAAAACTCGGTGACTTTCTTCGGGAACCTGCTTCTGCAAAACGGGGGTGACTTCTTCACGCCCGATGGCAAACGCTCTGCCATTGACAGCCCGGAGGGAGTCGAGGCCATGGAGTTCATGTGGGAGTTGCTTGGTTCCCGCAAGATGGGTTACTCCACCTTTGACTATGCCTACCAGAACGAGTTCAAGGCCGGCCTGGTTGGCATGATGGAAAGTTCCTCGGTGTCTCTTTCCTTTCTGCGTGGCAAGATCGACTTCGAACTGGGAGTTGCGCCCCTTCCCGGACGCAAGAAGCGTTGCGCCCTGATTCAGGGGACGAATCTGGTGGTCTTCAAGAAGGCCAATGAGCGACAGAAGGAGTCTGCCTGGGCCTTCATTCGTTTTCTGACCAATCAGGAGAATGCCACGAAATGGTCACTGGCGACGGGCTATGCTCCTCTTCGCAAGAGCTGCCTTGAGGCGGAATCCATGAAAGCGCTGATGCAGGAAGTTCCCGGCCTTCGGGAGACCTATGAGCAGCTCACCCTGAGCCGCTCTGAGCCGAGCAACATGGCCTGGTTTGCCGGCAGGAAGTATCTGGAAGAGGGTGCCATCCAGCGCGTGATGCGTGGCTCGGCTGACCCCGCGGAGGCTCTGCACAAGACGGTCGCTAAAATCAACAGGGAAATTGACTCGGAGTTGTAGCTACTCCGGCATCCCCCTTGCACTTTCTCGCCTCCTCCCTCCCGCAAAGGAGGCGTGAATGCAATTCCTCAAGCCGGGGGCTTCTGTTCCCCTGATTCTCTGGATCCTCTGTATTGTGACGGCCCTGCCATCTGGCAGTTTCGCCGAAGTGATTCTCAGCGAGTTTCTGGCCGCACCGGGAAGTGACTGGAGTGGCGACGGCATCATTGACTGGCGTGATGACGAATGGGTGGAAATTGTCAACCGCGGTGACAGTCCCGTGGAGCTCGGGGACTACTGGATCTCCGACTCCGTGAGCGATCCTGCCTGCCGATTCCGTTTCAGCGGTGTTCTGGAGCCGGACTCCCTGATCTGGGTGACCGGGGCCGAAGCGCGCGCATGGCAACTGGACATGGGTCTCGGTGGTGCAGGCCTCAGCCTCCGCAACAGCGGGGGAGAAGTCGTGCTTTACCGGGACGAGGGAGAGGAAGTCATCGAAGTCAGCCGGATAGACTATCTCACCTATCAGGCGGAATATCGAAGGAGCTTCGGTCGCTTTCCTGTCGAGAGCGAGGAGTGGGTTCTCTTTGACGGTTACAATCTCTACCACGGGCAGCAGACTCCCGGTTCCACCGGCTGTATGCCGAGCCCCGGGAGGGAAAACGAATGCGAGTCTCTGGCTGTGGAAGAGGCAGACTGGAGTCGACTGAAGCAACGCTATTGATCTCCGGGCGAGGGGAGGCAGGTGCCTCCCTTCGCCGTGGACAGCCCTTATAGCCTGTGCTAGCTTTTTTCAGAGGAGGCGGCATGGCTCAGGCGATGGTATCTGCATTGATCGATTCCTTTCGGCAGGGCGACCGCCTTGCCCTCGCCCGCCTGATCACTCTCGTGGAGAACCGGGCAAGCGCCCGAGACGAGATCATCGATTCGATACTCCCTCTTGCGGGTCAAGCCTATCGCATCGGCATCACCGGACCTCCCGGTTCCGGGAAGAGTACCCTGCTGGAAGAGCTTCTTCTGAAATACCGTAAAGACGGAAAGAGCCTAGGGGTCATTGCGGTGGATCCGAGCAGCCCCTTCAGTGGAGGAGCCTTGCTCGGGGATCGCCTGCGGATGCGTCGTGCCGGAGCAGATCCCGGTGTGTTTATCCGAAGTCTGGGCTCACGGGGAGCTCTGGGTGGCCTGAGCGAGGCGGCCGACATGGCACTGGATCTTCTCGATGCCTTTGGCATGGAGCGGGTCTTTGTGGAGACGGTGGGTGTGGGGCAGAGTGAACTAGATGTCGCGGAAAACGCCTACACCACGGTGGTGGTTCTGGTCCCAGAAAGCGGAGACCAGATTCAGACGATGAAGGCCGGACTTATGGAAATCGGGGATGTTTTTGTCGTCAACAAGACCGATCGAGAGGGTGCCGGGAGAATGATGGAGGCTCTCGAACTCAGTCTCGAGGAGAGTCCGGCTCGGGAGGGATGGAAGCCTCCGGTTCTGGGAACCTGTGCGAAGACTGCAGAGGGGGTCCTGGAACTCCAGGCGGCCATCGAATCCCACCGCGAGCATATATCGCAATACGGCAAGCTTGGTAATCTTCGAAAAGAGATTGGCTTGCGAAGAATACATAAAGCGGTTTCTAGCTCAGTCACCCGTGCCCTCTGGTCCGATCCCCGTCGAGCAAAACTTCTCGACCGGGGTCTTGATCAATGGCTGTCAGGTGCAGTAGCTTTCGGGGAACTCGTGGAGTCTCTCCTTCCGGAGGGACTTCATGCAAAGAGTCAGGGGGAAGGCGATGAGTGAGATCATTCGGGTTCTCGTGGCCAAGCCGGGACTGGACGGGCATGATCGTGGCGCGAGAGTCATCGCTCTGGCTTTGAAGGATGCCGGCATGGAGGTTATTTACACCGGGCTTCACCAGACGCCGGAGATGGTCGTGGAAGCGGCTCTCCAGGAGGATGTGGATGTGGTGGCCCTGAGCAGTCTCTCCGGTGCCCACATGAACCACTTTCCCCGTGTCCGGGAGCTTCTCGACGAGGCGGGAGCCAGTCGGATTCTCGTTGTCGGGGGAGGGATCGTTCCGGACAAGGATCGGGAGGAACTCTCGAGTCTGGGAATCGGCCGGTTCTTTGGACCGGGAACCGACACCCGTGATGTGATTGACTACATCCATGAGGAAATGGCGGCCCGCAGGGCGAATGAGGAGGAAGCATGAGTGAGCGGCTAATGGTGATTGGCGCAGGAACCATGGGGAACGGGATTGCGCAGGTCTTTGCGGCAAAGGGCTATGAGGTTCTGATGGTGGATGTGGATGAGAAGGCTCTGGCACGGGGAATGAAAACGATCTCCGGCAGTCTGGAGCGTCTCGTGAAGAAAGAGAGAATCACTGAAGAGGAGCGGAATACAACGCTTGCCCGCATTCAGACATCAAGCGACCCGAACGATGGCGCCGAGGTCTTTCTCGCAATCGAGGCGGCCACTGAGAATCAGGAAATCAAGGAAAAGATCTTTGCACAGTTGGCAGGAATCGTCCGGGAAGATGCCTGGCTTGCCACGAACACCTCCAGCATCTCCATTGATGAACTGGCCTCCGGTCTTCCCAATCCTTCCCGCTTTCTCGGCATGCACTTCATGAACCCGGTTCCCATGATGAAATTGGTGGAGATCATTCGGGGCAAGGCGACTTCCCGGGAAGTGGAAGAGGGCGTGCTGGAACTGACCCGCAAGCTGGGGAAGATTCCTGTACTGGTCAACGATGCACCGGGCTTTGTCGCAAACCGGATTCTCATGCCCATGATCAACGAGGCCTGCTTCACTCTGGAAGAGGGTGTGGGCGAGAAGGAAGCCATCGACACGATCATGAAACTTGGCATGGCGCATCCCATGGGGCCTCTGGAACTTGCCGACCTGATTGGACTGGATGTCTGTCTGTCGATAATGGAAGTCCTTCATGAGGGCTTCGACGATGAGAAGTATCGTCCTAGTCCCCTTCTTCAGCGCCTGGTGGCCGAAGGCAAGCTGGGTCGGAAAACCGGCGAGGGTTTCTACGACTATCGCAAGGAAGGAGCCAGCGGGGCATGAGAATTTACCTGCTTCTCTTACTCATGGTTGTCGGTAGTGCCACGGCTCTTGAGCCACTGCTTGATGAGATGAGCAGGGAAGGCGCCGATCCTTTTATCCGCAGTCTTCTTTGGCCCGGTCTCGGGCAGATCGACCAGGGTCGCCTGGCCGAGGGTGCCGGTTTCGCCGGGGGAGCGGTCCTTCTTACCGTCGCGCTCTTCCAGTTCCAGATGGATTACCATGGAGCTGCTCTCGACTATCGAAATGCGGGCGACGCCTATGCCGATGCCATCGAGAATGGAGACAGCGATACGGCCTGGGAGAACTACCAGCGGCTGTCGAGCCTTCACGGGGATGCCGACCGGAATCTGGAGCGTCGCAACCATGTGCGAACCGCACTTCTTCTCTGGTGGTCTGCCAACCTCGTGGATGTCTGGTGGCATGAGCGGGGGGCTCCCGACAGGCTGCACCTGCGAGCGCATCTTCGCCCCGACAGAAACGGTCTTGCACTCAGCGTGGATTTCTAGGAGGGATGATGCTACGGAGAACTCTCATTCTTTTGGCCCCGGCCTTCCTTCTCGGATGTGGAACGGATCACGGGCCTCTGGTCATCGACAGCTTTCCCGCGCCCCTGATCACAGAGGCGCAGCTTGTGTCTGCGGACTCGGTGCATCTGGCCTGGGAGTTTGAGAGCAACGATGAGGTGGATCTCTATCGGGTCTACATCGGTCTCTATCTCGCCTATCCGGGGGGAGAGGCCGCAGATACTTCTGCGCTCCATGACTCCACGACAGCTCTCCACTACGACTACTGGGACACGGCACTCGCTGTCTTCGATTCCACGCTCGGCGATACACTCTATCGCTTTACCTATTTCCGCGTGGCTCCCGTGGTCGAAGGGGTCGAGGAACTGGCCAGCCCGCGCGCCTTCCCCTCCTGGTAGGCGGGATGCTGAGGCTCGGCTGCATTCTTGTTCTTCTTCTTGCCGGACTGGCCAGCCCGGACTGGATTGAACTGGATCCCGTGGAGGGCGAAAGCCCGTCTGTAGCTCCCGAGCGCGAAGAGCCGAAGCAGATCGACCTTCCCCGCCGTTTCGTCTGGAAGGGAAAAGTGAGGCAGCTTGCTCCTGTCGGCTTCATCTACCTGGGCGATTACTACCTCATTGATGAACTGGACTCCAGGATGGCCGATCTGGCTTGGGACAGGGCTCTCGAGGAGTGGCCCGCTTCTTCGCAGATTCACCGGAGGAAGGACCTTGCCGGGATCTTTCAGGGAAAGTGGCAGGAAAGTGCCAGCTCCCTGAAACTGGAGCCGGGAAGGAGTCTCGGAAAGGCCCGGCAGCTGGACTGGAATCTGGGTCCCGACCTTCCTCTCGATTCCCGGAATCCAACTGACATTCCCGGACTTCCGACCATCCTCTATCGACTGTCCCTCGAGGCCCTTCGCCAGCAGGACCCCGGGGAAGATGTGGACGCACGGGCTTTTCTGGAGGCGCGCCTGCTCGCGCTGAGCGGCAAGATCCGGGAAGCAAGACAGGTTCTCAAGGATGTGGAAGGGGAGGGGGAGTGGTTCGTGCAATTGGTGAACTTGCGCGGGCAACTCGATGACCTGTCATGGAATCCGGAAAGGGCACTCGCCGAATTCCAGATTCTGGCTGAGATGGGAATCGAGAGCGACTATCTCCGTTCCCGGATTCAGGGACTCAAGAGAGGACTCCGCCCTCTTCCCCGTTCGGAAGGATCAAAAGGGGAAGTCCGGGTTCGCCTTCTGGGAAGAACGAGGGAGGGGCGCTGGGCTCTGGAAGCACCGGATCCGCTTCTGAAGAGTCTGACTTCTGTTCACGAAGCCTCGGGAGCTTCCGTTCCGGCGAGACTCAGTTATCACTCGGAGGAGTACTGGGTTGTTTCCCTGCCACTGGGAAGCAGCAGCGGGGACTGGGAATCGGGAGATGTCCTGACCCTTACCGGTCGGATCTAGCGGTCTTCCACCAACTCGAGAAGCACCCCGTTTACATTCTTCGGATGGAGGAAGCAGACTCGCCGTCCTCCGGCTCCGATTGACGGGGGCGCAATGGGCAGGAGTCCCCGGCCCTTGAGAAACTCCAAAGCCCGGTCCATGTCCTCCACGGCGAAGGCCGCCTGTTGCAGCCCCTCGCCCCGGCGCTCGAGATACTTCGCAATGGGGGAGTTCTCTCCGTGGGGAGCGAGCAATTCGACATGACAGTTTCCCCCGTCGAGCATCAGGACTTCCACGCCCTGCTCTTCGAGTACCTCGCGGTGGAGGAAAGTGAAACCGAGATCTTCCGTCCAGCGGCGTCCGGCTTCTTCCAGATCACGAACGGCAATGCCGAGATGATCGAGTCGACGAAAGATCACAGGATCCCTCCTCCACGATAGGTTCCGAAGATCTCCCGAAGTGCCCCGAAACTCTCCCCCAGAGTCACTCCGGAAGCCAGTGCTTCCTTGAGAGCGGGGAGCAGGTTCTTGTCTCCCCGGGCGGTCTCGCGAAGGTGATCCAGACTGGATTCCACGGCATCCCGATCCCTGTTCTCCCGGAAGCGAGCCAGACCTTCCCGCTGTTCTTTTTCCAGTCCCGGAGACAGTTGGAAAAGAGAGCGGTCTTCCTCTTCTTCTTCGGACTGGTAACGGTTCACACCCACGACCGTCTGCTTTTCTTCCTCGATTTCCCGCTGGGTTCGGAAGGCAGCCTCTCCGATCTTGCGCTTCTGGAAGCCTCTCTCTATTGCCTCGGCCGCACCGCCCATATCCTCGATTTCTTCCAGCAGGCTCCAGGCCTCTTCCTCGAGGTCCCGGGTCCAGCTTTCCAGCAGGTAACTACCTCCCAGAGGATCCACCGTGTCGGCCACGCCACTCTCTTCGGCAATGACCTGCTGGGTGCGAAGAGCCAGTCTCACGGATTCCTCGGTGGGAAGAGCCAGTGCCTCATCGTAACTGTTGGTGTGAAGGCTCTGCGTCCCTCCCAGTACGGCTGCCAGTGCCTGAAGGGTCACGCGGACGGCATTGTTCAGGGGCTGCTGTGCCGTGAGAGTGCTTCCCGCCGTCTGGCAGTGGAAGCGTAGGCGCATGAGTTTTTCGTCCTTTACCCCGAACTTCTCCTTCAGAATTCGAACCCAGAGTTTGCGGGCCGCACGGAACTTCGCGACCTCTTCGAGCAGGTTGTTGTGCACATTGAAAAAGAAGGAGAGGCGGGGAAGGAAGTCTTCGGGCCCGAGCCCGGTTGCTTTGGCAGCGCGGACATATTCCACGGCATTGGCGAAGGTGAAGGCCAGTTCCTGGGGAGCGGTGCTGCCAGCCTCCCGGATATGGTAGCCGCTGATGGAGATGGTGTTCCAGCGTGGTGTGTGTTCAGCGCACCAGGCGAAGGTGTCGGTGACCAGTCGCAGGCTCGGTCCGGGAGGGAAGATGTAGGTTCCGCGGGCGATGTACTCCTTGAGGACATCGTTCTGAATGGTTCCCCGCAGGTTTTGGGAAGCCAGTCCCTTTCCTTCTGCCATGAGAACATACATAAGCATGAGCGCAGAAGCAGGCGAGTTGATGGTCATGGAGGTGGAGACAGCCGAAGGGTCGATGCCTTCAAAGAGACTCTCCATGTTCTCCACAGTAGAGACGGCCACGCCGACCCGGCCAAGCTCTCCATCGGCCAGTTCGTGGTCGGAGTCATAGCCCATCTGCGTGGGAAGGTCGAAGGCGGTAGAAAGTCCGGTCTGTCCCTGTTCGAGAAGGTAGCGAAACCGTTCATTGGTTTCCCGGGCTGAGCCAAAGCCCGCATACTGACGCATGGTCCAGAGCCGGCCCCTGTACTGGTTGGCCTGCACGCCGCGCAGGTAGGGAGCCTCTCCCGGATAACCCAGTTCGCTTTCGGGATCCAGACCCTCGAGTTCTTCCGGGCCGTAGAGGAGCTTTACCTTCCGTCCCGAAGGCGTCTGAAACTCTTCCTTGCGCTCAGGGTTCTTCTCGAGATGGGGGCGGAGACAGCGCTCCTTCCAGTCCTTCTTCCCGCTCATTCTTCCTCCCGGATGACGCGGGCGAGAATAGTGCCGGTCTCGACCATCTGCCCTTCATCCACCAGGTACTCACCCAGGTTTCCCTCGATCTCCGAGGCCAGTTCATTCTGCATTTTCATGGCTTCCAGAACGAGAATCCCTTCGCCCTTTTTCACCGGGTCTCCTTCCTTGAGAAGGCGACGCACCACGATGCCCGGCATGGGAGCCTCCAACTGGAAGTGGTCTCTGTCCTTCCCGGCACTGGCCATTTCCTCGGCGACAGCTTCCAGCTCATCGCGCACGATCACCTGTTTCTGTCCGGCGAGCGCGCCGATGGTGAACCGCCCACGATCCCAGTCTTTTTCCAGAAGGTCAACCATGTAGCTCTTGCCGTCGATGATGAGGGAGAAAATCTCGTCCTTCTCGACAATGATCTCTTCCACATGGTGAAGCTTGCCATCGAGATTGACGGCCCAGCGGTCTCCCTCGGGAGAGACCAGGATCTCTTTCCTCTCGCCGTCGATGGTCAGCAGATAGCGACTTTCCCTCATCCCTGCCTCCTTCTCATCACGGCCTGTCGGCGCGCGGCCTGTTTCCAGCGGCTGCCGGAACTGAACTCGGCCGGGCTGCCAAGATTGAGGCGCCGACTGTGGCGGTCATAGGCCAGGGTGGCGGCAAGCATGGCAACAAAGGGAAGCTCGGGGTCGCAGTCGAGCTTTGAGGAATCGAAATGGCGGTCGATGAAATGCGTGTCGAAATTCGCTTCCGCGTAGTCCTTCTGCTCAAGGAGCCACTGGTGAAAGGGAATGTTCGTTTTCACTCCGCCGATGGAAAACTCACTGAATGCCCGGCGGGCACGCTGGATTACTTCCTCCCGGCTTTCGCCATAGATTACGAGCTTGCTGAGAAGAGGATCGTAGTAGACGGGGATCTCGTACTTCTCATAGATCCCGCTGTCATGGCGAATGCCGGGGCCCACCGGTTCTCTCAGGCGCAGGATCTTTCCGGTCGAGGGCAGAAAGTCCCGGGACGGATCTTCAGCGTAGATCCGGAACTCCATGGCCCAGCCACGGGAAGAGAGATCCGCCTGGGCAAAGGGCAGGGTCTCTCCGCAGGCGATCAGGAACTGCAATTTCACAAGATCGACATTCCAGGTCAGTTCCGTCACCGGGTGTTCCACCTGCAGGCGTGTGTTCATTTCCAGAAAGTAGAACTCGCGGTTTGAGTCGACAATGAACTCCACGGTTCCCGCGCCTTCATACTCGCAGGCCTGGGCCACCCGGATTGCCATCTCGGCCATGTCTGTGCGCATGGAAGCATCGACGATGGGACTCGGGCTCTCCTCGACTACCTTCTGGTGGCGCCTCTGGATGGAGCACTCCCGTTCGCCGAGATGCACGCAGTTTCCGTGGCGATCGGCAAGAACCTGGATTTCCACATGGCGGGGACTGTCGATGTACTTCTCCAGAAAGACCGAGGGGTCGGCGAAGGCTTTTTCCGCTTCCTCGCGCGTATCCCGGAGAGCGGTCTCAAGTTCCTCTTCACTGCGAACCACGCGCATTCCCTTGCCGCCGCCGCCGGACGCAGCCTTGAGCATGACTGGGTAGCCGATTTCCTTTGCAAGCCTCGCTGCTTCCCCTGTTTCGGAGACCGGGCCGTCGCCGCCGGGAATGACGCGAACCCCGGTCTCGATCATCCGCGCTCTTGCCGAAAGCTTGTTGCCCATGGTTTCCATGGCTTCGGGTGAGGGCCCCACAAAGGTCAGACCCTCATCGCGCAGAGCACGGGCGAAGGCGGGATTTTCGGAGAGAAAGCCGTAACCGGGATGAACGGCATCGGCACCGCTCTTGCGGGCGGCCTCGATGATACGCTCGATGTTCAGGTAGCTTTCCGCAGAGGGTGCAGGGCCGATATTCACGGCCTCATCGGCAAAGAAAACATGAGAGGCTTCCCGGTCGGCATCGCTGTAGACGGCCACCGAAGGCACTTCCATCTCACGCAGGGCGCGCATGACGCGCAGGGCGATTTCCCCGCGGTTTGCGACCAGAACTTTCCGGATCTTCGAGGCCATGAGTCTCCTAGAGCGGGATGTTGCCGTGTTTCTTGGGAGGAAGTTCCTGCCTCTTGTTCGCAAGAGAGCGCAGTCCCGCAATCAGTTTCGAGCGTGTCTCTCTGGGCAGGATGACATCATCAATGTACCCCGCTTCGGCGGCCAGGTAGGGGTGGCAGAAGGTTTCATTGTATTCGTCGAGAAGTTCCTGGCGTTTCTCTTCGGAGTTGTCGGACTCCTCGAGTTCCTTGCGATGCAGGATGTTCACCGCACCTTCTGCGCCCATGACGGCCAGTTCCGCCGTCGGCCATGCGTAGTTCAGATCCGCCCGAATGTGTTTGCTGCTCATGACATCGTAGGCGCCTCCGTAGGCCTTGCGTAAAACGACGGTGATTTTCGGCACCGTAGCCTCACAGTAGGCATAGAGAAGTTTCGCACCATGCTTGATGATGCCCCCGAATTCCTGGTCTGTGCCCGGCAGGAAGCCCGGAACATCCTCGAAGGTAATCAGGGGGATGTTGAAGGCATCGCAGAAGCGGACAAAGCGTGCGCCCTTCAGGCTGGCGGCAATGTCCAGTGCTCCGGCGAGATTCTTCGGCTGGTTCCCGACAAGGCCCACGGTCTGCCCGCCCAGTCTTGCGAAGCCCACGACAATGTTCCTTGCGAAATGCTCCTGCACTTCCAGAAAACTGTCCCGGTCCATGACGCGACGCATGACCTCGGAAACATCGTAGGGCTGATTGTTTTCAGCGGGAATGATGCTGTCGAGCGATTCGTCCTCGCGGTCCACCGGGTCACTGCTGTCTTCACGCGGAGGATCGTCGAGATTGTTCTGGGGAAGGTAGCTGAGGAGCTTCTTGGTCAGCAGCAGGGCTTCCTGGTCGTTGGCGGCCATGAAGTGAGCTACGCCGCTTCGGCTGTTGTGCGTTCCCGCGCCACCGAGTTCCTCGAAGCTCACTTCCTCGCCCGTGACCATCTGGATCACCTTTGGCCCGGTCACGAACATGTGACTGCTGCCATCGACCATGACGATGAAGTCCGTGATCGCGGGGCTGTAAACGGCTCCGCCTGCACAGGGTCCCATGACCACACTGATCTGGGGGATGACGCCACTGGAAAGGGTGTTGCGAAGGAAAATGTCTGCGTAGCCGCCCAGACTCTGTACGCCCTCCTGGATTCTGGCTCCTCCGGAGTCATTGAGACCGATTACGGGGGCCCCGTTATCCAGCGCCAGATCCATGAGGCGGCAGATTTTTGCCGCATTGGCCTCGCTCATGGTCCCGCCGAAGACGGTGAAGTCCTGAGCGAAAGCATAGACCAGTCGCCCGGAGACCTGCCCGAATCCGGCGACCACTCCATCGCCGAGAGGGCGTTTATCCCGGATGCCGGGATCCTGGGAGCGATGCCTCACAAAAACGCCCAGTTCCTGAAAACTGCCCTTGTCATAGAAAAGCCGAATGCGTTCCCTGGCGGTGAGACGGCCGGACATGTGGATCTTGTTGATCCGGTCCTGACCCCCGCCCAGTTCCGCTTCCGCCTTCTTTTTTGCCAGAACTTCGAATTTCTCTTCGTGTGGCATGCCCTTCCTTCCCGAAAACGGGGACAATTCCTGTCGCGCAGTCTAATTGCTTTCCTGACAAGCGTCAAGGAGCGGGGATGCTTGACTTCCCATCGAGAATGGGGGAAAGTTCGTCTTTCGACATTTAATGAAGAGGTGGCTTTGTGAGTTGGTCGAACCTGACACTGGAATTCGAAGGCCCGGTGGCCCGTCTGGAGATTTTCCGCCCCAAGGCCCTCAACGCACTCAATTTCGAGACACTGAATGAACTGGATCGTGCTCTCGACGAGATTCGGTCCCGGGAATCCTGTAGTCTTCTCTTCTTGAGAGGAGAGGGGGCGAAGTCCTTCGTCGCCGGGGCGGATATCACTGAACTGGCGAAGCTGGATCGGGAGCAGGGCGTGGAGGTGGCCCGGCGTGGGCAGGCTCTCTTCGACCGCATCGAACTGCTGCCATTTCCCGTGATCGCCCTGGTCAATGGCTTTGCCCTCGGAGGAGGCTGTGAACTGGCCCTGGCCTGTGACCTCCGGATTGCCTCTGAAAATGCCGTATTCGGACTTCCCGAGGTCAAGCTGGGCGTGATTCCCGGCTACGGCGGCACGCAACGCCTGAGCCGCCTTCTGGGCAGTGGGCGGGCGCTGGAGATGATTTTTACCGGTCGCATGGTCCCGGCTCCCGAAGCCCTGTCCATGGGACTGGTCAACCGGGTCGTCCCTGCCGACTCGCTGGAGAAGGCTGGAAAGGAAATGGCAGAGCAGATTCTCGCCAACAGTCCCCGGGCTATTGCTGCAGCCAAGGAGTCGGTTCTGGAAGGACAGCAGGAGAAAATGGGGGAGGCTCTGGAGATCGAGGCCCGCCTTTTCGGGAATCTCTGTGGGGGCGAGGAGATGCAAGAAGGCATGGCGGCCTTCCTGGAGAAAAGAAGACCGGATTTTCCGGGTTCCTGACCATCGAAACGGTTTTCCCGGAAAGCCTTGACCATCTCCCCTTCGGGTCTTTTACTACCTGTAGGGTCGCTCCATTTCTCCTTTCGCAGGATCTCATGCGAGAGTGGTGGAATTGGCAGACACGCGGGATTTAGGATCCCGTGAGGAAACTCGTGGGGGTTCAAATCCCCCCTCTCGCACCTGAATCTCGGTCCAGAAAATGAGGAGCCATGAGCGAAGACAAAACATTGCAGGAACCTCACGCGCACGACCATCCGCCCCTGGTGGAATTGGAGTCGGTCGATGTCAAGGAAACGAAGAACTGGCAGCGGGAGGTGAGCGTCAGCCTTCCTTGCTCTGAATGGGAGAAGGCCCGCAAACAGGCTGCAGTGGAAACCCTGAAGTCTGTCGAGTTGCCCGGTTTCCGCAAGGGCAAGGCTCCGGCAGACCTGGTGGAAAAGCAGTTCGGCCCCCGGATCGATATCGAGGCCGTGGAGTGGCTGCTTCCCCGCGCCTGGCATCAGGCAAGCCATGATCTGGATTTCGTACCGATCAATGATCCGGAGTTTTCCGACATCGATTTTGGAGAGGGCAAGTCCTTCACCTTCAAGGCCACCGTGGAACTTCGACCGGAGATCCAGATCAAGGGCACCAAGGGCATGAAAGTGACCTGGTACAAGGAGAAACTCCCCGAGGATGCCTGCGAGCAGACCCTGACGAATATCCGCGAAGAGCGGGCCGACTTTATCCTCGTCGAGCGGGAAGCCGCTGACGGGGACCGGGTGACAGCCGACTTTCGTCAGATGGATGAGTCCGGCCTTCCCATCGTGGGAACCGAGGTCAAGGACCATGTATTTGAACTGGGCAATCCCATGATCCTCGAGGACTTTTCCAAGGGAATGAGTGGAATGAAGGCAGAGGATGAAAGAAGCTTCCCGGTCAAATATCCCGAGGATTTCGGCAACGAGGAACTGGCAGGAACGACTCGCAGTTTCCACGCCACTCTGCAGCGGGTGGAGGAAAAGAAGCTCCCTGAACTGAACGACGAGTTTGCGAAGGCGCTGGGAGATTTTGAGTCTCTGGAACAGTTGCGGGATCGAATTCAGAAGAACATGGAAATGGAAATCGAGGGCAGAAACCGGGAACGGCTCGATGCTTCTCTGGTTCAATCTGCCCTGGCCAAGAACGATTTTGAGGTCCCGCCTTCCATGATTACCGGCTATGTTGAAGCCATGATCCGCGAACAGGAAAGCAAGGGGCAGGAAATTCCCGAGACAGAGAAGGAAGAAGCTCGGAAAAATCTCCGTTCCGGTGCGGAATTTGCGATCAAACGCTGGTTCCTTCTCGATACGGTCGGGAAACAGGAAGCCCTTTCGGTCAGCGATGAGGAGTACCAGGAACACCTGGGAAAGCTTGCGGAACTGGAAGATAGCGACCTGGAGACCGTGGAGAAGGGAATTGAGAATGCGGGTGCCGAGGGACGGATCCGCGATGACCTGAAGCAGCGCAAGGTCCTTGACTATCTGATGGATCAGGCCAAGGTCAAGGAAGAGGACATTCCGGAGTCGGCCCCGCAGGTCGGTGCCGGAGCATCGTAAGGAGTGAGAGAGCATGGCTTACATGCCGGTACCCATGGTGATCGAGCAGAGCGGGCGCGGGGAACGTGCCTATGACATTTACAGTCGCCTGCTGAAGGATCGCATTATCTTCATCGGATCGCCCATTGACGACAATGTCTCAAATCTGGTGATCGCCCAGTTGCTTTTTCTGGAAGCGGATGATCCGGATCGGGATATTTTCATCTACCTGAACTCACCGGGCGGAAGCATTACTTCCGGCATGGCCATGTTTGACACGATGCAGTACATCAAGCCCGATGTGTCCACGATCTGCATGGGCATGGCGGCGAGCATGGGAGCCTTTCTGCTGGCCGCCGGTCAGAATGGCAAACGCTATGCGCTTCCCAATAGCCGGGTAATGATCCATCAGCCCATGGGAGGGACCCAGGGGCAGGCCACGAATCTCGAGATCTACACGAGAGAGATCCTGAAGACCCGCGACCGCCTCTATGAGATCATGGCAGACCTGACCGGCAAGAGTGCCGAGACCATTGCCGCTGACAGCGATCGGGACTTCTGGATGTCGGCGACTGAGGCTCTTGAGTACGGGCTTGTGGATCGTGTGATCGAAAAGGCTGACACCATCAAGGATGAGGGATAGGTACGACGGATGATCAAGTGCTCTTTTTGTGGCAGGGGACAGGACGAGGTGGCCAAGCTGGTCAGTGGTCCGAATGTCTATATCTGCAACGAATGCATCAAACTCTGTGATGACATTCTCGATGAGGAGATGGAAGTCTCTCCCGCATTTGAGGAGGATTTTCCCAAGCCCCGGGAATTGAAGGAGCAACTCGATCAGTACGTCATCGGCCAGGAGAAGGCCAAGGTGTCGCTGTCTGTGGCCGTCTACAATCACTTCAAGCGGATTTCCCATCTTCAGGAAGCCGATGAGGTGGAGTTGGAGAAGAGCAACATTCTTCTTCTCGGCCCCACGGGAACAGGGAAAACGCTTCTGGCGCGCACTCTGGCAACTCTCCTGAAGGTGCCCTTCGCGATCGTGGATGCTACGACCCTGACCGAGGCCGGCTATGTGGGCGAGGATGTCGAGAACATCCTGGTGCGACTTCTTCAGTCGGCCGACTACAATGTGGCCGATGCGGAACGGGGCATTGTCTATATTGACGAGATCGACAAGATCTCTCGAAAGAGCGACAACCCCTCGATCACGAGAGATGTCTCGGGCGAAGGCGTTCAGCAGGCTCTGCTCAAGATTCTGGAAGGGACGGTTGCCAATGTTCCTCCCCAGGGCGGACGCAAGCATCCGCAGCAGAAGTACATTGAAGTGAACACGAAGAATATCCTCTTCATGGTGGGGGGAGCCTTTGACGGGATTCACGAGATTATTTCCCAGAGGGTCGGCAACAAGACCATGGGTTTCGGTGCGGAGATCAAGAGCCAGAAGGAACGAAATCTGGACAACCTGCTCCTTCAGGTGGAGCCTCAGGACATGTTGCGTTTCGGTCTGATCCCGGAACTCGTGGGCCGTCTTCCCGTGGTTGCGCCGCTTCACGGGCTGGATGAGGCGGCTCTCACCGAGATTCTGGTTCGCCCGAAGAATGCCCTGGTTCGCCAGTATCGGAAACTCTTTGAGATGGAGAACATTCAACTGGAGTTCGACCCCGGTGCAATCCGCGCCGTGGCGTCTCGCGCTCTGGATAGAAACACCGGTGCCCGGGGTCTTCGATCCATCATGGAAGAGACCATGACCGAGCTCATGTATGACACACCGGGCAAGACGGACATTGAGCGTATCGTAATCAGCGAAGAAGTGATTAACGCGGGGGCAAAGCCCCGAATATTCCACCGGGATGAAGATGAGGCCCGTCAGGCCTGATCCCCAAGGAGACCATGCACAAGATTGACTACCAGGACCGGGTCCTTGAGATCGGGGAGGAACTGCCACTTTTGCCCCTTCGGGATGTCGTGGTGTTTCCCTCCATGATTCACCCTCTGCTCGTGGGACGGGCGGCCAGTGTGTCGGCTGTGGAAGCCGCCATGTTGCAGGACCGTCTCTTGCTCGTTGCCATGCAAAAGGACAAGGACATCGACGAGCCGGGTCATGAGGAAATCCATACCATAGGAACCGTCGTGCAGATCACACAACTTCTGCGACTGCCGGACGGAACCATGAAGATCCTCGTGGAGGGTCTCCTGCGCGCGGAGATCAGCAAGTTTGTCGACCATGAGGATCACTTCATGGCGCAGATTCGCCCCATGGAAGACCGGGAAGATCAGGAGAAGGCCCTGAAGGTCGAGGCTCTTATGCGGAGTCTGGAGGACAGTTTCCGCGACTATGTCAGCCTCAACAAGCGTGTTCCCGACGGAGTGCTGATTTCCATTGAGAACCTGGAAAGCCCCTCATTGCTGGCCGATACCATTGCCACTCACATTCCTGACAAGCTGGACATCAAGCAGGGTGTTCTGGAAGAGAACTCACCCGTCGGGCGCATCAAGCTTCTCCTGCAGATGATCACCGAAGAGATGGAGATCCTCAAGCTGGAGCAGGAAATCGAAACCGAGGTAAAGAGCCAGGTTCAGCGTAACCAGCGCGAGTTCTATCTGAACGAACAGCTCAAGGCCATCCGCCGGGAGCTGGGACACGATGATGAGGACGGCGGTGAGCTGGAGGAAATCGCCGGAGCCATCGAAGAGAGCAAGATGACCCGCGAGGCTGAAGAGGCTTCTCTCCGCGAGCTGGATCGTCTCTCCAAGATGCCTCCCATGAGCCCGGAGGCTTCGGTCATCCGTACCTATCTGGAGACCATGATTTCTCTTCCCTGGGGCAAGCGCAGCCGGGATCGTCTGGAGCTTGTCAAGGTCAAGGGGAAACTCGACGAGGATCACCACGGGCTTGAAAAGGTGAAGGACCGGATTCTCGAGTTCCTCGCCGTGATGAAGCTGACCCGCAAGGGCAAGAAAGTTTCACGCATGAAAGGGCCGATCCTCTGTTTCGTGGGCCCTCCGGGAGTGGGGAAAACCAGCCTGGGTCGCTCGATTGCTGATTCCATGGGTCGAAGCTTCCATCGGATCAGCCTCGGTGGCGTAAGAGATGAGGCTGAGATTCGCGGGCATCGCAGAACCTATATCGGTTCCATGCCCGGGCGCATTGTGCAGGCTCTCAAGCGGACCGGAACCCGCAATCCCGTCATTCTACTCGATGAGGTGGACAAGCTGGGTATGGACTTCCGCGGCGATCCGACCAGCGCATTGCTGGAAGTTCTCGACCCCGAGCAGAACAACACCTTCAGCGATCACTATCTGGAAGTGCCCTTCGATCTTTCCGAGGTCTTCTTCATCACGACGGCAAATAACCTGCATGCCATTCCTCCGGCCCTTCAGGATCGCCTGGAGATCATCCGGATCCCGGGCTACCTGCAGGACGAGAAGAAGGCCATCGCCAAGGGCTTCCTGATTCCCAAACAGTTGGAAGCTCACGGGCTGAAGGAAGGTCAACTGAAGCTGTCCGATGCGGTTCTGGATCGCGTGATCAGCGAATACACCCGGGAGTCTGGCGTTCGTAATCTGGAAAGGGAACTGGCGGCGCTCTGCCGCAAGACGGCCCGTCAGGTGGTGGAGAAAAGCGCAAAAGCGGTCTCGGTTACATCCAAAAAGCTGGAAGAGCTTCTCGGGCCGCCCCGCTTCCTGAGCAAGGAAATGGAAGAGGGCCATGAGATCGGACAGGCAACCGGCCTGGCCTGGACCCATGTGGGTGGCGAGACCCTGAACATTGAAGTGCAACTGATTCCCGGAAAGGGCGAACTGATCCTCACCGGACAGCTCGGCGATGTCATGAAGGAAAGTGCCAAGGCGGCGCAGACCATCGTGCGTTCCCGTGCCAGCGAGTGGGGACTGTCCCAGGACTGCTTCAGTTCGCATGACCTTCACATTCATGTGCCCGAAGGCGCTGTCCCGAAGGATGGCCCGAGTGCGGGCGTGGCCCTGACGACGGCTCTTGTCAGTGCGCTGACGGAGATTCCCGTTCACCACACCGTGGCCATGACAGGAGAGATCACCCTGCGTGGCAAGGTGCTGGCCGTGGGAGGGCTTCCCGAAAAGACGGTCGCGGCACAGAGACTGGGAATCCAGACCGTGATTCTGCCCAAGCAAAACGAGAAGGATCTCCCCGATCTTCCCGACACGGTGAAGAAGTCGCTGAACCTGGTCTTCGTTTCCACGATCGAGGAAGTTCTTGAACACGCCCTGCTCAAGATGCCCGGAAAGGCGAAGGCTTCCCGGAAGAAGACAGCGAAGCGGGGGACGGGACGGAACCGTCCTTCTCCTTCGGTCTCATGAGTGGCTGGAAGAATATCGACTTTGTGACCAGTGCATCCGAGCTCAGAGGCTGCCCGAAGCAGCCCTGGCCCGAGGTTGCTTTTTCCGGACGATCCAATGTTGGCAAGAGCAGCCTGATCAACACGATCGCTTCCCGCCGGGCTTTGGCGAAGGTCAGCGGCAAACCCGGGAAGACCCGTCTTCTGAACTTCTTTCTCCTTGGCGGCAACCGTCATCTGGTGGATCTGCCGGGCTACGGGTATGCGGCCGTGAGCAAGAGCCTGAAAGAGGAGTGGTCCGGCTTTGTCAGCAACTACCTTCAGAATCGGGAGCAGTTGGCAGGGGTGGTTCAGTTGATTGATTCACGGCACCCGCCCACGAAGCTGGACATACAGATGGTGGAGTGGCTGAGAGAGGCCGAAATCCCCGTGCTTCTCGTGCTGACGAAGGTGGACAAGATCAAGCGCGGGCAGCGTGCGAAGACCCTGTCCTCCGTGCGCAAGGCCCTTGGAATGGAGAGCGCAGAGCAGAGCATGTTCTTTTCCTCGGAGACGGGGGAAGGCAAGCCGGAACTGCGCTTGCAGGTGGATTCGATTCTCTCCGGCTGGAGATCGCTTTCCAGCCCTTGACGGCGTTTTCTTCGCCCTCTATCTTGGGGCGGCTTTCTCAGGGGGCAATCCAATGACAGAGAATCGCGGAAGCGCAACGGTAGTGCTCGGTGGACAGTGGGGCGACGAGGGCAAGGGCAAGATCGTGGACTATCTTGCCGAGACTCACGATGTCATCGTCCGCTATCAGGGTGGGGCGAATGCGGGGCACACGATCCGCACCGAGGGACAGGAGTACATCTTTCACCTGGTTCCTTCCGGCGTCCTGATGGAAGGCAAGGACTGTCTTCTCGGCGGCGGGCTGGTCATCGATCCCCTGGAGTTGATGGGCGAACTGGAAGCCCTTCGGCAGCGGGGAGTGTCGAGCGAGGGCCGGGTATTTGTCAGTTCTTCCGCCCACATGCTTCTTCCCTATCACAAACTGCTCGACCGTCTTCATGAGGAATCCCTCAAGGGAAAGAGCATTGGCACCACGGGTCGCGGTATCGGTCCGGCCTATACGGAAAAGGCCGCTCGCACGGGACTTCGCGGCGAGATGTTTCTTCTCGATGATGAACGATTTGAAAGAAGCATTATCGAGAAGTGCATCGAGATCAACCGGCGTGTAGATGCACTCTATGGTGCCGAAGGGTTGAATCCCAAGGAAACGGCAGAGAAGCTTCTGGCCATCAAACCCCAGATGGCGGACATGATCGTGGACTCACACCGTCTTTTGCAGGATGCCCTGGCTGCGGGCAAGAAGGTTCTGCTTGAAGGTGCTCAGGGTGCCTTGCTGGATCTGGATCATGGAACCTATCCCTTCGTGACAAGCAGCAACCCCACAGTAGGGGGAGCGATCATCGGTAGCGGCATCGCGCCCCGGCATCTGGAAAATGTGATCGGGATTTTCAAGGCCTATTGCACACGCGTCGGCAACGGCCCTTTCCCCAGCGAGCTGCTTGACGAGACCGGCGAGGAGCTTCGCTCGGTAGGAAGCGAGTTTGGAGCAACCACGGGCCGCCCGCGACGCTGTGGATGGTTCGACATGGTGGCCGCTCGCTACTCGGCAGAACTCAATGGCGTGACCCAGTTGGTCGTCACCAAGTTCGATATCCTGAGTGCCATGGACAAGATCTATGTTTGCACGGCTTACCGGGTGGGGGATGAAGTGATCGAACACTACCCTCGCGATCCGGCGACTCTTGAGATGTGTGAGCCCGTTCTGGAGGAATTTGAAGGCTGGGACGAGGTGCTCACCGAGATGCGAAACTGGGAGGAGATTCCCGATGCAGCTCGCACGTATCTGGATTTTCTGTCGAAGGGCCTCGATGCGCCTCTGCTCTATGTGAGCGTGGGGCCGGACCGGAAGCAGATCATTCCTGTACCCCGGTCGGGTGCTTGACAATCCATTCTCGCGTCTTACCTTGGACGCGCTGACCCGCTAGCTCAGTTGGTAGAGCATCTGACTTTTAATCAGGTGGTCGATGGTTCGAGTCCATCGCGGGTCACCTTGAAGAGCCCTTGCTGCACTTTGCAGTGAGGGCTGCCTCTTCCCATTTCCTCCCTGATCCACTACAATGGCATGCCAGAAAGAGGAACCCATGCTGCTACTTTTTGCCGGCATTCCTTTGACCCTGACAGGCCTGACCTACATCCCGGTCTGTCTGGCTCTCTTTGTCCTCTCCTTTTTGCTGCAACAGAGAGTGCTTCGCAGATCCCGAATGCGCTTCCCTATTCCATCGGCTTCCTTTTCTTTGCCCTGGTTTCCCTTACGGGGGTTCTGGCCGGAACGTTTTACTCCGGTACGCCCGCGGGGATTGAAGGGATGCTGGTTCTCAGTTCCTTCCTGCTGACCTTCGGCAATGCCAGCTTTGCCTATGCATTCTTCCGTTCCCGCCTTCCCCGTTTCTCGCCCTGGACAGGCTTCGCCCTGCTCGCAGTTCTCGGCACGGCGGTGTCCTTCTGGACCATCTGGACACCGGTTCACCCTTCGGTCGATTCTCATGGAGGAATCTACTGGGGGCTTCCTTTCAAGCTCTCTGCCTTGAGGGGCGCAATCTACTTTCTCGGCATTGGCCCCCTGATTCCTGTGGAATGGTCCCGATTCCGCTGCGCCCAACATCGTCTGGAGAGATCGAGCAGCCTCGGTTTCTTCCTGATCTTTGCCACAGTGCTGGCGATCGTGGCGATTGACTTCTACTACGAACCTCTGTCCGGTGCACCGGCCCTGATGAGTGAAGTCACGATCCTTCTGGCCACGGTCCTCAGTATCATTCTCTATGCAGCAGTGAACTTCGGGGTATTGCGAAACAGTGAGCGCCGGCAAAGGGAGCTGTCCAGCGCACTGAAACGAAGTCTGGAAGACACGATCCAAAGCCTCAGTGCCGCCCTTGAGTCGCGGGACCAATACACTTCCGGTCATCAGGAAAGGGTGGCGCGACTTTCGGGGGCCATTGCCCGTGAACTGGGGATGGGGGAATCGCAGATCGACGCAGTTAGCAATGCGGCGATCCTTCATGACATCGGCAAGATCAAGGTGCCTCTGGAGTACCTCACATCGCCCGCCCGCCTGAACAAGGAACAGTTTGCCATCATTCAAAACCACGTGATGGCAGGCTATGAAATCCTGCGGGGAATCGAGTTTCCCTGGCCCCTGGCCCGAATCGTAAAAGAGCATCACGAGAGAATTGACGGCAGCGGCTATCCCGAGGGCCTGCTCGCCGAGGAAACTCTCCCCGAATCGAGGGTCCTCAGTGTGGCCGATGTGGTGGAGGCGATTTCCTCCGATCGTCCCTACCGCCCCGCTCTTGGCCTTGAGCCGGCGCTGGAGGAGATCGAGAAGAATCGTGGGATTCTCTATGATCCGGAAGTGGTGGATGCCTGCCTTCGTCTCTTTCGGGAGAAAGGCTTCTCTCTGGACATCAAAGCCGGGGACTGAGCTAGCGCGCACTTCCCATAGCGACAAATCCGGCCCAATGGAAGGGATGGGTGTCGAGTCCCCGTTTCCTTCGATCCTCCAGGATCGCCTTTCTTGTCCGGTGAACGCAGTCTGCCGTGTTCATCCCTTCAGATTCCATGCGATAGAGCTCTGCCATCCAGAGGGAGGTGTCCCGGTCGGGAACCGGCCAGAGGCTGAAGATCACGGTTTCGCTTCCCGCAAGTTGAAAGGCACGGCTGAGACTCAGCATGCCCTCTTCCCTGTCGAGCCTCCCGAGCCCGGTCTCACAGGCGGACAAGACGGTCCAGCGAAGTCCCTGAAGATCCAGCCCCGCGATTTCCTCGGCACTCAGGAGTCCGTCTTCCTCTCCCACGGCAGCCCGGTTCGCCCCGGCCAGAGCGATACCGCAACGCAGTAGGGGACTCTCATCAAAGGTTCTTCCCTCTACCTCTTCTTCCGAGAGGAAGTAGGCGTGGCTGGCCAGGTGGAGCATCCTTCGACCCGGAGCAAGTGCCTTCAGCGCTGCTTCCCCCGCTTCCTGTTTGCTCAGGACAATATCTTCGGATGCAAGCGGCAGGGAGGAAAGTTCCCGGGCCGTCCCCGGGAGTGCAGTAAAGGAGCCCAGAAGTCCGCCTGACGGTTCCCCGTATTCCGGATTCCCGAGAGCCAGCATCCCCGTGCCGGGCAATGCGGCCACTCGCAGGAGATCCCTTTCACAGGACAGCCGGTGAAGGGCCATTTCCTCATCGGCCAGATAGCCTGAGGAGCCAATCGGCAGGGAAGCGAAACTGAGAAGCGACAGCGGGCCATCGGGAACAACAAAGAGGGTAGTCAGGCCTACCAGCTCAGGAGCCAGAGGATCCCAGACATTCACTCTGAGGGCTTCTGCGCTTTCACGATAACGGGACTCGCGAATTCGGGGTGGAGGAAAGAGCTTTCTGGCTGCACGAATCCCGCCCTGCCAGACCTCAATCAGCGAATCCCGGGGAGCAGAGGGCCCGAGAGGAATGACACCGAGTGCTTCCCGGTCCTTGCGCATGACAAGCGCCAGGTCGCAGGAGAGCTCATCGGGATAGCGGGAGTAGCGGAAGAAGGCCAGGAGAGCGGATCCCTCAGGCAGTGCTTTTCGAAGGGCCGCAAGGTTCGCAGTTCTGAGATCGACCTGTTCCCGATAGGCTTCGCTCTTGTCGGCCAGGGCCAGTTCCGCTTTCTGTTTTTCCTGCCTTGCCTCCTCCAGTCTCTGCTGGCGAAGCTCCTCAGGGATTTCAAGATCCTCCAGTGCGAAGCGGGCCAGATCGCTGCGCCTTCGATCCAGTTCCTCCTGAAGGGGAAGAAGGGAGGGATCCGGTGGAGGAGACTGACGGATCAGCATCTCGTCAAGGACCCGGGCCCGGGAACGGAGAAGGGCATTCCAGGCTTCTTCCAGGGAGGCGGGATCCGGTTTCGTTTCCAGAATGGAAAGCAGCAGGTTCCGGCTTCCCGGTCGACGGCCCGCATAACTTCGGGCCTGATGCTCGGGGAGAGCTTGCACCATGAGAACCCGGTGTTGCAGGCTCATTTCCTCGGCAGTCAAGGCGGTCTGGAATGCCTCTTCCCTCTTGCCGGAAGTCAGGTGAATGCGGGACAGCAGTTCGCGCATGGTATTCGTGCGAGGATGGATGTTTCCCAGCCTCCGGACGCTGGAAGCGAGGCCCTCTTCGGCAAGACTCCCGGCGTGTTCAAGTTCTCCCTGCTCCAGCAGAACTTCCGCAAGGTTCAGGCGACAATGCGCGGTGGCCGGATGCTCCTGTCCGAAGGTCTCCTGATGCTGCTGGAGAAGTTCCTCCAGTTCATCCCTGGCTTCTTCAAGCCTCCCCAGTTGCCAGAGACAGGCGGCGCAGTTGTTCCTTGTGCTGAGAACGGAACGGTGCAGGGGATCCCGGGACTTTAGGTAGGTGTTCAGTCCTGCTTCATAGTACTCCAGAGCCTGCTGGAACTGTTCCTCACTCCAGGCCAGATCCCCGAGTGCGGTCTGGGCCCAGGCTCTCTGGGGATGCTCGGGCATGATCTCCGCATAGATCGCTTCTGCTTCCAGAATGTGTTCCCGGGCCGCCCGGAGATCCCGGATCTTGATCAGGAAGCGTCCCAGGTTCTTCAGCCCGCGAGCCAGGGAACGATTGGGCTTGTCCGAGAAACTGCGCTTCAGGGAGAGGCTTTTTTCATAAGCCCGACGGGCCTTCTTCATTCGCCCGGCCTTGACGCAGGCATTGGCCTGATTGTCGAGGATCGTGGCGATGTGATTCAGGGGAGGATTTTCCTGTTCCTCCAGAATGGAAAGAGCCTCTTCGAAAATGGAGACGGACTTCGGGTAGTGACCGATGGCCATCTCAATGTTGGCAAGCCCGTTGAGCGTGTAGGCAACTTTTGGGTGCGTGTTTCCCAAATGGCGTTTGCGAATTCCCAGCCCCTGGAGAGTGGGGGCGATGGCGGCCTCTTCTTCTCCTGCTTCATAGAGGAAGTTCCCATAGCGGTTCAGTTCCCGGGCCAGGAGAAGGGAGTCCCCGGAAGCGAATATCTTCCGCAGACCAAGGGCTTGCTCGTAGCTGGGGCGCGCTTTCTTGAAGTCTCCTGCTCGCTTGTACACCAGAGCCAGATTGACCAGGCATTCCGCACGATCAGGGCTGTCCGGGCGAGCCTGATCACGCTGGAGCCAGTCCTGAAGAAGAGCCTCTGCCTCGTCCAGTCTTTCGGAAGCGAAGAACTCCCGCAAGTCCTTGATGTCTGGTGGAGGACCGGGATCTTCCCTAGCATGTGCGGGCAGGACAAGAAGGAGAATGAGAAACAAGAGAACTGTCAAGAAGCCTCCTTTGATGCGAGCCTAGTCAAATCCTGGCAAGGGTTCAAGCGGCTTCATGCTTCCTCACAGTTCCCCACAGTTTTGCTTTGTTTCCCTCGGAGGAAGCTGTCATACTTATCAAGGATCAAAACGCACCTGGCGAATCTGCATCCTGACCCGAAAGGGGTACCCATGAAGTACCGTCTTTCAATTCTTCTTCTCTGCATCCTTGTCCTTCAAGCCCTGTCCGTTGAACTCCTTCTCGGTTTGACCGATTCTGGAGAACTGCTTCTTCTGGACCCGGTGACAGGAACGGGGGAGCACTTTGCGCAGATGCCCTACAGCAACTGCGAGGCTCTTGCCTCTGATCCCGAAGGCCATCTCTATGCTATTGTCGAGGGCGATGACCTTGCCCGCTTCGATCCCGATACCGGCAATTCCTGGATCGAGGGAGACACGGGCAGTTACTGTCCCGTGGAAGCTCTGGCCTGGGGGCCCGGTGGTCTCTTTGCAAGCGCCGACCTGTCCTGCGAGGGAACTTCGGAACTCCTGATCAGCATCGATCCCAACACGGGAAGTGGAACCACGATTGGTCCCTATAGCGAAGGATGGGCGGATGTCGATGGTCTGAGCTTCACCCCTGAAGGGCTCTTGCTTGGCAGTGTTACCGGTCCAACGGCAGCGAACTGTGCTTTTATCATGATCGATCCGAATACGGCCCAGACTCTCTATCTGTCTACGCTGGGAGTGCCTCTGGTAGGACTGGACTATTCCCAGGAGGGTCTCCTCTTTGGGATCTCCCGTCCGCTTGATCAAGCCTCCCCCCAGATTCTTGTCACAATCGATCCTGCAACCGGGCTTCTCAGCGAGGTCGGACCCGTGGGATACGAGGGTCTCGTGGGCCTTGCCTTCATGACGATTCCGACGGCCAGCGAGGACTGTAGCTGGAGCATGCTGAAGTGGCGATACTAGGACGGCTTGTTCTTCCCTGTCTTGTCACTCTTCTTCTGGCTCCCATGTCCGCCCCTGCTCTTGATCTCTACTCCTGGGAGTACTTGTCCATGCAGGGGATTCATGCCACCTGCATTGAGGTCGACCCGACGCAGCCCCGGGTTTTTGTCGGAACCTATGAGGGGTTCCACTATCTGGATCAGGAAACGGGCACCTGGACAGAATGGGATGAAGAGGGCTGGATCGGCCGTAGCGTCTATGCCATCGGGCTGCATCCAGAATTCCCGGAACGGGTGATCACAGGCCGGATGAACGCCTGGTTCAAGGGCTATCTGGAAATCAGCGAGGATTTGGGCGCCACTTCATGGATTACCTACGATAGCGATGGCGGCTGGGTAACGGGTCTCCTCTATGGATCCTCGAAATACTATGCCTGCACCTGGTCCGATATCTCCCCCGGCGAGTTTCTTCGCTCCGGTGACGGAGGGGAGACATGGGAGCTTCTCCTTGGGCACGGTCATTATACGATGACCTCACTCGACGAAGACAACGGGCTCCTCTACCTGTCCGGCGATGCAGGCGTGGTCCGTTCCTGGGACGAAGGGGAGACCTGGGAGTCCATTTCCGGCGACCTTCCCCCGGGCTATGGCGTCTACGATGTTCATTGCGCCTTCCCCGGGGGTGATGCCTTCCCGGAACATTGCCTGTTTGCGAGTCTGGACACGGGAGTGTACCGGAGTTTTTCGTCTGGCAATTGGGAGCCGGTTCTTGATCATGCTTGCAGGGAACTGATTTCGATTCCGCGAGGAAGTTCCTGGCTTTCCCCTTCCGATTTTCTCGTCGCGGTCACTTTCTCCGGGCAGGTATTCCTGTCAGGGAACCTGGGAGAGAGTTGGGATGACTTCACGATGGACCTCCCGGGGCAGGCGATTGACGCCTCCTGGTCTTCTCTGGATCAGTCTCTCTATGTTGCCACGGCAAGCCAGGGCACCTTCCGTCTATCCGGTTTGATCACGCCGAGCCCGGATCCTGCGGCCAGCATCACTTTGCAGGCCTGGCCCAATCCCTTCAATCCGCTCACGAGAATCTCCTACTCCATGCCCGGGGAAGAGCCATTCAGCCTGGATATCTACGATGCTGAAGGTCGCCATGTTTGCAATCTCTTCCGGGGATTGGCTTCCCGGGGACAGGGTATCATCGACTGGAAGCCGCAGGGTCTGGCCAGCGGGGTTTATCTGGCGAGGATCAAGAGCCGGGAGAGAAGCAGAAGCCTGAAGCTACTTCTTGTCCGCTAGCGGGGATGGCGGCAGTAGAAGGCCGCGTCGTCTTTTTCAATCTGAATCTGTCCAAGGCGGTCCAGACACTCCCGCGCTTTCTCGACCATGCCGAGAGGAAGATCTCCCGCCTGACTCCCTTCCTGGAGCGGAGGCATTTTGAAGCGAAGATAGGCGAGAAGTTCTTCCAGATTCCCGAGTAGAAGCGGAGAGTGTTGGGATAGTCAATCCGGTGGACTTCGCGGAAGTGCTTCTTCAGTTTCTTCTCCCCGTTTTCAGAGGAAAAGCGATCCAGAAGCCCGAAGAGAGAGGTTTGCTTTTCCGAAAGCCCGAGGCATTCCATCAGGCTGTGAAAGCTCTGCGGGCTGTGAACGAGAGCGTGGAAGGCTCACTGTGTGCAATAATGCACCCCTGCACCTCCACAGGGAGATTCTAGACTCCAGGGTCGGAAAGTCAAGTTTGGGGAACGCGAATCCTTCCTTCTTGCTCGGTTTTGCGTTACAATCTGTACCTATTTATCAGGAGGATCCCATGCGTTCAATGAGCCAAGTCTTTTGTCTGATTTCCCTTTTCTTCCTTCTTTCCCTGCCTGCCAACTCCGCAGACCGCACCGACCCGGCCGGGGGAACGGGGGGAGGTCCGATTCTGGGTGAATTGCAGGTGACAGTGGTGGATGCCCTGAGTGGCGATCCCGTCCCCAGTGCCTTTGTCATGTTTGGTTCCGGCCCCGGAATTCCCTTACCCAACAATTATGGAACGACGGATGCGGCCGGCGAGATTGTGTTCACGGACCCGGTCCTCAGTGGGCCACTCACGGTGACGGCTGGCATGGCCGGCTACCGCTTTGTTTCCCTCTTGTCCCTTGATGCTGCCGAACTGGTGATTCCAATTGCCCCTGTTGCGATTGCCCAGGAAACATTCCAGGTGGGTGACAATGTCTCGGGAATCGATGTGGACAACGGTACCTGGAACTTTGGGGACGGCTATCTGGATCTCGCTTTTGTGCTCACTACCCTGAGCCTCGAGGGTCTGATGAATTTCGACATCGACAATCTCATGGGGCCCATGGAGACCATTGAAGTAATCGGAAACACTTTTGAGATCCCCTCGAATATCTACATCCCCAGCCAGTACGAGATCTTCATCGAAATCGTGAAAGACCACTATTACCTCTATCTGCCCGAAGGCCAGTACACCCTCGGAGCAATGTCCGGCCGCATCGACATCGGGATCCTTCTGGACGGCGGCGAGATTCAGGACATCATCAGCAACCTCAACTGGCGCGAGATCGACATTCTGGATGTGACGGTCACGGGCAACACTTCTTCTGCAGACCTCAGTGTGGGACCGGACCTGAACACCACGGCCCATATCAATCTCGACAATCTCCCGGAAGGTTCCCAGGCCTTTTGCATCTCTGCGGGCGATCTGGATGGGCTCAATGGCAGCGGACGCCTGGTTCCCCTGGGTCTGGACATGATGACCTGTGCCGCCGGTTCGGGAGGATGCGGGGGGACTGCCTCGCTCACTACGACAGCTGCCAGCGGTGAGTTCTCCGGCATGGGATACCACCCTCTGGTTGCCGTGTCGGTGGAAGGAACCGATGAGGTGCTGGTTCTCGTGGACCGGGAAGATCACCCGCGCGACTACACGGTGAACATGGGTGATTTCTTCTCCTCGCTGGATCTTTCGAGCATTCCCGGACAGGTGGCCTGGAACGACGTGGAGAATGCTTCCAATGGCTCTCCTCCTGTGGACATGCACATTGCGAGAATCATGGATAACACGGAGGAGGAGATCTATTGGGAGTTCTGGATTCCCGGAGATGTCGGGGAAGTCAGTTTCCCCTTCCTGCCTGCAGAAGCTCCCGCGGGACCGGCTCAGGGGGGAGACTATCGATGGGGCCATGCCTCCTTTGGCCTGACTTACAACTCCTCCGGCTTCGACTTCAATGACTTTGCCTTCACCGACCTCTACGATCATGGAAGTCACATGTCCATTGACGAACTGGCCTTTGTCTTCGAGAGTTCAGCGACCGCTGCCGAAGATGTTCCCGGGCTCTTTGCCCTGCGCGGGAACTGGCCGAACCCCTTCAACCCCAAGACCACGATTCGCTTTGAACTGCAGTCGGCAGGGCCGGGAGAATTGGCCGTCTACGACATTTCGGGACGCAAGGTTGCGAGTCTTGCCAGCGGCGAATTCGCAAAGGGTGCGCATGAGGTCCCTTGGAACGGCTGCGATGATGCGGGGCGCCTGCAAACGAGCGGCGTTTATCTGGCGCGTCTTCAGGTGGATGGGGAAGTGCAGAGTCACCGTATGCTCCTGATCAAGTAGGAGGGGGAAATGCTTCGCTGCGGGATTGTCCTCTTGTGGATTCTTTCCTCTTTGGCCGGAGCCACGGCTCTCGATGACTTCGTCTATGCTCCCGATCCGGATTTCCAGTGGTGGATTGAGGAGGAGATCCAGGAAGACGGCTACCGGATTGCCCGTATGAAGATGATCTCCGGCCAGTGGCGAGTTGCTTCGGAACTGGACGAGACGCATTGGGTGCATGACATCAATGTCTATGTGCCGGATGTCATTCTTCAGGATACGGGTCTTCTGATCGTAGCGGGCGGGAGCAGCAGTTCTGACCCGGCTGACCCGGATGCGGACATGATCTCCGGACTGATGGCCTCTTCCACGGGCTCCGTGGTCGCCGGGATCATGCAGGTGCCCTATCAGCCGATCACCTTTGCCGACGAGGACTTTGAGCGATATGAGGATGCCCTGATTGCCTATTCCTGGGCGAAGTTTCTGTCAGACAGCAGCGATGTGACCTGGCCAGCTCAACTTCCCATGACCCGCGCAGCAGTGCGAGCGATGGATGCCGTGCAGGAGTATGTTTCCAATCTGTCTCCTGCGACTCCTCTGGAGAACTTCTGTGTAGCCGGCGGTTCGAAGCGGGGCTGGACGACCTGGCTTACGGCGGCCGTGGAGTCGGGACCGCAGGGACAGGGCCGCGTTTCTGCGATTATTCCCATTGTCATTGATTGCCTGAATGTACAGGAGTCATTCGAGCATCACTTTGATGTCTATGGCTTCTGGGCCCCCGCCGTTCATGACTATGTAGAAGCCGGGGTGATGGACTATCTGGATACGCCGGAAGGCGATGCTCTCTTTCATCTGGTGGATCCCTTCGTCTACCGGGACCGATGTACCATGAACAAGATCATCTTCAATTCCACCGGAGACCAGTTTTTCCTTCCGGACTCCTGGCAGTTCTATTATGAGGATCTTCCCGGGCCGAAATACCTGCGCTATGTCCCCAATACGGATCATTCCATGAGCCAGCTCTCCGTGGATGTGGTGGCGGAAGTTCTCGGACTCTATGTCACTCTTCTGGCGGACGAACCCTTTCCGGACTACAGCTGGAGTATCAGCGATGAAAGGAGAATTCGTCTGGAGACTTCCGAACCGGGGGTTCAGGTGAGACTCTGGGAGGCTGTGAATCCCCAGAACCGGGACTTCCGTTACGATGTGATCGGCCCTGCCTATATGGATAGTCCGGTGACGGACCAGGGAGGGGGCATCTTTGAGGTTCTCGTCGATCGCCCGACAGAGGGCTGGAAGGCCTTCTTCCTGGAGGCAGAGTTTTCCGGCACCATGACACTCAGTACCGGGGTTTACGTGATCGGCGACGGGACTTCCTCCGGATCCGGGGACTTCCCCCTTCAGGCGGTGGCTTTGGAGGCCTGGCCCAATCCCTTCAATCCCCGGGTGCGCTTGCACTTCGAGTTGAAATCACGGGATTTTGTCAGTCTCAGGATCCACGATTCCCGGGGACGTTTGCTCTCGGTTCTCGCGGAAGGGGAACTGGCCAGCGGTCCCCACGATCGGGACTGGAATGGTCATGACGCAGCGGGTCGAGGCCTCCCGAGCGGTGTATACTTGGCAATACTGTCCACCTCTTCCGGTGTGGACACGCACAAACTTCTGCTATTGCGATAGATACAAACTTGTTGCCCTGGCATTTCCTTCTGAAATCCCTTGTAAGACAAGGGATTTTCCTTTGTGGAGGCAGTCCTACGGACAATGAGGTTCGATAAGGAAGATCTGGGCACAGCATCTCGGAACAGGCCTTGCTGATGTCAACATTGCTTGAGCTTAGCGCAGAATCTATAGGACAATGCCTACAAATTGGCCTGTAGGAATCCTACGCCAGATTTGGTCTTTTGCTGACTACAATGGATTGGAGATTCCTGCTAGAATTAGGGTCCCATAGATTGATACAGGATGGGTTCATAAGTTCCGGGTCGGGCCGGGACGAACCTCCAATGTTTCCTGCATCCGTTGCTTTGTCATCATTTTGGAGGATTTAGTATGGGACATATCGTGTCTCTGCTGGTATTTGTTGCTTTGCTCCCCGCTGTTGCATTGGCGAGAGCTCAGGCCTATTCCGGTGCTTCTGGACTTTTCAGCTCAATCTCCCTTCCCAAGGCTATTGGACGACCCGAGTTCATGGGCCCACTTCTGGTGGGGGCCGTGGTGGGTCTGGTCGTCTTTGCGGTCAGCTATGCCCTTCGGGTTGTGCTGTTCCGTCACAGTCGTGCCCGTGATCTGGAAGTTGCCCAGGGGCTTCCCCTGCGCATTCGTGCGCTGGTGGGCTTTGGCATTATCCTCCTGGTCGCCTTTGCCTTTATTGAGCGAGGAGATACGGGCAGTTTCCATGCGGAGGGTATGATTCGCGGAGACCAACTCTTCAGCGTCATGCCCCGGACTGGCCTCTTTCCCCAATATCCCACGATGGATGGTGATATTCCCCTGGGCGGAGCGGTGGTCAAGTTCATCCGGGTGGATGACATCAATGCCGAGATCGAGAAAGCCAAGCTGGAAATGGAGATCCTCACTGAAGAGGCTTCCCTTCTTGCCACACAGGCTCTGGAGGCTTCTCCCTCGGTTCTCAGAACCTACGAAACGGCTCGGCGCGCACTCAGCGAACTGGACAGCCGGGAGCAGTCCATCGCCGATGGCCGGGCAGAGCTTACCCGTCAGATGAATGCAGCCCGTATCGCAAGGGACTCCCGCGACAACCGGCAGAACAAGGAACTCCGGAGCATTGACCAGGAGATCAAGTCTGTCCGTGTGAAAATGAAGCATTCTGACAAGTCCTTCCGCACCGGGAACGAGTTGTTCGAGCAGGGCCTTCTCAGCAGGATGGAACTGGACGAACGCAAGGAAGCCATGGAGCTTCTCAAGAGCTCTCTTGTGGAGTTACGTGAGCGGCAGAGGCTGATCGAAGAGGAAATGACCGCCCTCACCGAACTGGATTCCGCCGACAACACGGCCTTTGAGCAGCAGATCCAGATGCGAATCGACATTGCAATACGGATTGAGGAAGATCGGGAACCCCTGGAGCAGGCTTTTGCAGATGCCCAGGCCGCTCTGGCAGAGGATCTGGTAAGAGCTCGCAGGATTCGCGACAAGCGCTTGAGGAAGATTCGTAGCAAGATTCGGGATTACGCCCTTTTCCTGGAAGATCCCAGCCATGCTGTGGTTGTGAGCGCTCCCTGGGCCGGCAAGGTAGGATTCCGGGAAGCCAGTCCGATGAGCCTGACTCCCGGGCAGGGTCCCCTTCTGGTCATGTACCAGCCGAACCAGATCTGGACCCGGGTCCTTCTGGAAGAAGCCGCTCTCCGGGATATGGATCTGGAGCGGATGGATATTCAACTGAGCTGGAATGACAAAGTTACAGGCCGTGAATATGAGTTCGATGGCCGGCTTCTCGGCAAGGAAGAACCCAAAAACGGTTTCGTGGTGCTCCGTCTTGCCTGCGACCCGCCGCCTCCTGCGATTCGATCGATCGCAACAGGCAAGCCGGTACCGGCTCTGGTGACCCTGTCTCCGCAATCGCTGGCGGTTGACCAGAACATCACTGTTCCCCTGGGTCTGACTCTGGGCGCAGCCCTTCTCATCTTCCCCGGCTTCGGTCGCCGTCGCAAGAGCAAGGATCCGGATCCGGTGGCTCCTGAGACAATGCAGGTACCGGAAAATGGAGACGATCAAAGCAGCCGCGTGCAGAAGGTTCTTCAGTTGGTCAGCCGCAATGAGACTTCCTCTCGGGAGGCCGTGGTGACCCTGGGCGACCCGGACTCTCTCCCCAGGGATACGGAGATCCCCCGGGAAGATCAGTATGTGGAATATGTCCCGAACCGGGGCCTGATGACCCGCAACTACACGTCCGAAGAGAAGGCTGCGGCGGGGACTGTGGAAACTCCCTCCATTCAGAATGGCAAGGGGAATTCCAGTGGCAATGGAAACGGCAATTCAGCCGCCTCCCCCCGGAAACTGGGCGCGGAACTCCATTCCTCGATTACGATGGACCAGGTGGACGAGATGCTCTTGCACCGGGTTCGCAATGCTCTGAGCCAGGGACACACCGCCGCCCTTCTTGCGATTGACTTCGGGGATCCTCTTCCTGCGCATTCTATTTACAATGCAGGACTTGGGTTTCTGGCACGGTCCTTGGAGGGGGAGACTGAAATAGAAGCACTGAGGGAAACGGCGTCGCTGCTATCTTCCTACCTGAAGATCCTGGATCTGGTTGGTGCAGATCGCATTGGAGAGGATCTCGGGAAACTTCGCATGGATGCGGAAGCTGCCCTCAGGGTGGCCGCTCGGCAGCGTCAGTGCCCGGATGAGGAAATCCAGGCCATGCTCAAGGGACTTCATCATTGAGCAATCGGCATTGACCGGGCAACAGAAGGACTAGAATGGCGGATACGAAAGTAACGACTCCCCCGAAGGCAGGACTGGAAACTCTCCTGCCAAAGAGAGGCCGGGTTTCCCCGGCTCTCTTTGTCCTTTTGGGCTTCCTCGGAGTTGTGATTCTGGGCTCTGCCCAGATCTACTACTTTACCCGCCTCGATCCGACGGCCAGCGGGATGACCCGCGGCATTTACATGCTGACCGTGGTTTTCTCCACCTCGGTTCTCTTTTTTGCGACCGTGTCGGGGATCCGCTACTTCCTGATGATGCTGGCCGCCTATCTCGGCTGGAACCGTGCCCAGGCGCGTCGCTTGTCCTCCATGGATTACTGGCCCCGGGTTTCGGTGCTGGTCCCCGCCTACAACGAATCCACTCGTGTGCTTCATGCCCTGGAATCTGTTCTTCAGGTGGACTACCACGATCTCGAGATCGTGGTCATCGATGACGGTTCCACGGATGACACCTTTGATCTGGCCTGCGCCTTCGCAGGCGAGCATGAGGGCAAGACGGTTCGCGTTCTCAAGAAAGCCAATGCCAAGAAGTCCAGCGCATTGAACCTCGGTTTTCACAAGTGCACCGGGGAACTGATCATGTGTGTGGACGCCGACTCCATCCTTGATGTGAACAGCGTGAAGGCCATGGTCCGGAATTTCGCTGACCCCGAGCTTGGGGGAGTGGCCGGTCAGGTGAGAGTGCGAAATCGCGGGAACATGATTACCCGCCTTCAGGCCCTCGAATACACGATGATGAACGGAATGCCCCGCATGGCGCAGAGCTTCTTTGCGTCGGTCCTGATTTCTCCCGGGCCGGTCTCCATGTTCCGCCGATCCGCCCTGAATGATGTCTGGAAGGCCTCCAAGAAATACGGCGACCGTTATGAGTCCTCGAATCCGGCTCGAGTGGACGGACCCTGGGAAGACGACACCTTTGCCGAGGATGCCGACTTGACGCTCAATGTCCTGCTCACCGGCTCCGGCGTGATTTACGACTCAGAAGCCATCAGTTACACGGCGGCTCCGACCTGGACCTTCGATCTCCTCAACCAGCGGTATCGCTGGTTCCGCGGCAATCTGCAGGCGGTCCGCAAGGTGTGGAGACGCTGGAGGAAGAGTCCGGGAGCGCCTTCGAAACTGGCCCTCTGGATGGGCTTCTTTCTGGTGGAAGCGATCCTCTGGCCCTTTGTCAACATGTACGGAATGTTCATGTTTGTCCTGCTGATCCTGACGACCGGCATGGTGGCCAACACGATTCTGATCACATTCTGCCTTCTCTTCCTGATTGACCTGAATGCGGCAGCATTTTCCATCTCTGTGGAGAACGAGGACAGGAAGCTTGCCATCCTGTCACCCATTTTGAGGATTTTCTACATGACCCTCCTCGATGTGAACTCTTTCTTCGCGCTCCTCGATGAGTTCAGGCACAAGAAGATGACTTGGTAGGGAATGAGTGGTGAGAGGAAAATTCACACCCTGAGTTTGCTCAGGGCGATGTTTTTAGGAGCCTGGTTGCTCCTCCCGACGCAGGTCCTTTTGGCGGACTTCGGCGAGTTTGAAGACGGTTCGGACAAATCGCATCATCAGCCGGGGTCCGCCATTTCTTTCAAGAGTTCCTCCCCTGCTGTGTTCGGCTATGTGGAGACTCTTTACGGAGACCTGAGTGCCGGGAAGATCGACTATCGCCCCTATACCCACATTGTGGACTGCTTCCTGATCCCCGATTCCTGGGGAAACACGGAGTCTGCGCATGGCCTTCCCCGAAAGAGCCTGATTGAAGCGGCTCACAGTGCGGGCTGTCGCGTTCTCCTTTCTCTGGGCGGAGGGTCGGTGTCGGGTGAAGTTTTCAGTGACATCGTCGCCAGGAAGCGGACCCGGGATCGCTTTGTCCGCGAGATCTGTGATCTGGCGGCATCGGCCGGCTACGATGGCCTTGACATCGACTGGGAATTTCCCCGGGGAGAAGAGCGTCATCGCTTCGTAACCCTGGTGAAGGCCTTTCGTGAGGAAATCGACCGGGGAGTCTGGAGGGATGCCTCCGGAGGCCGACCTCTTTTGACGATTGGCATCAGCCCGGGCTACTGGCTGCGGGGTTATGACTTCGAGGCCCTCGATCCGATGATCGACTATGGTCTTCTCTTCGGATACGACCACCGCAACCCGGCGCTGGGCCCCTGGATGCACTGGAAGGACCTCTGGCCGGAAGGGGAAGAAACCCCGATTGAAGGCTCGGTGAGCGGAGTGGCAGCAGAATTGCTGCAACGGGGATTGAGCCGGAGCAAGTTGGTCATCGGCTTTCCCTTCTATTCCAGTGCCGGGAAGCCCTGGATTCACATTCGAGACAAGGTGAAGGAGTCCAATGCTCCGCTGCACCCTCTCTATCTGGAAAAGAAGGTGGATGGGCAGTGGGTGACCGACGAAGAAGGCCTTCGGGAGAAAGTCAGTTCTGCCCTGAATGGACACGATGTCCAGGGGGGGGCTGTTGCCGGGGTGGCGGTATGGCAGATCGGCCATCAGGGCTTGAAACAGGATTTGAGCGAGGCATTGCTTGACGCGCTCGCATATTAGGATCAGGATTCCGAAAATAGGGAATCCTGATAATGGCACATTTCACTCAATGGAGTGTCCGATGAGTCAGTCAAACGCTCGTTTTTTCAAGGCAGTGGTTCTTGGCTTTGTCCTTGTCCTGCCTGTCGCATCCGCTCTGGCCCTGGAATTGGACCTGGGGGGAGACATGCTGCAGTCCAAGCCACAGATGCCCTCCTTTCAGGGAGTAATGCAGGGTGGAATGGGGGACCACTGGAAGTCCGCCAAGACCGAGGTCTATCCTGACAACCGCCAGAGCCTTTCTCTGGGACTTCGGGACGCAATCTCCCTCGGGCTTCGGAACAATCCCACACTGCGCTCCATCTGGTATGCCGGAGAGGCAGAAGCGACCGATGTGGAAGCCAGCAATGCGCGTTTTTCCTGGCAGCTGAGTGGAAAGGCGGAGGCAAACCCCGGCAACAACCGTCTGATCTATGCGAGGGAAGCCGTGGCCCTGAATCTGGCGAAGCGCTTCCCCACGGGTACTCTCCTCTATGCGCGCCATGCCATCGAGCATGGGCCCGACCAGGTCTTCAATTACGGAAGCAGCGCTTACTATGAGGATCTCAGTCGCCAACGGATGACCCTTCGCGTGGTCCAGCCAGTGCAGCGGAATCTGGGAACCGCGAACAATCTGGCCCCCGGCCGCATTGAGCTGGAGGAATTCAGTTCCACGGTTTCCACCTACCGCCACACGGCAGACTATCTGGCCTATGAAATTGAAGAAGCCTACTGGCGCCTCTATGGCTATCAGGAAACTCTCAAGGCCAGTCATGCTTCGCTGGAAAGTGCCCGGCAGCTCTTTGAGCTGACCAGCCTTCGTTTCAAGTCCGGGGAGATCTCCCAGATGGAGCTTCTGGTTTCCGAGGCGGGAGTTGCCGCCCGTCGTGAGGATATCATCCTCGGCAAGATTCGGGTGGAACAGGCCCGCGACAAGTTGCTCGGCCTTCTCCTTGACGAGAATTCGCCCTCCCGACTTTCCTCCATTGTCGAACTCAAGGATGAGCCGATTCTGAAAGTTGATATTCCGCCTTACCTGCCGCCGCTCGAGGAGGTTCTTTCCTCCCGGCAGGATTACTTGCGGGTTCGCCACGATATCGCTGCCAATGAGTTCAATATCGTCAAGGCGAAGAACAACATGAAACCGGGCCTCTATGTAACCGGCGAGATCAGTTACACGAGTATCGGGGGCACACTGAATTACAGCGGCGATCCCTACTCCGAGGATCCGATTGTCCCGCCCTCTGCCTATGAGGGGGGGGTGGAACTCTTCGTCGGAGTGGAAGCCGACCTCCACTTCCCCAACAGTGCCCAGCGGGCAGACTACTACCGGGCAAACCACAAGTTGATGGAAAGCCGGGAACACCTGCGTGCCGTGGAGATGCGCATCATCACGGAAATGAGAGAAGCGAAACTGGTGCTGGAATCCTGCCACGAGAGGATCCAGGTGACCCGCGCTTCCAGAGATCTTGCAGAAAAGCAACTGGCCGGAGAGCGGAAACGACTGGATCTGGGGCAGACCAGCAACCATGCCGTCCTGCTCTTTGAGGATCAGTTGACCCAGTCCAGAACCCGTGAGATCGAGGCGGTCGTGGACCTGCAGATCGCCATGGCCCAGTTGAGGAAGGCTTCGGGTTCGGGCCTGGAGCACTTCGGACTGTCCTTCTAGGAGGCCGCCCATGAGGGGCCCTTGCGCTGGATATTTCCGCAGCCGGTTTCTTTGCCTGCTCCTCCTCCTGCTCTTTTCCTTTCCCCTGCTTCATTGCGGAACGGACTTCCATGTCTATCTCCCTCCGGGGACGATTGGACCCGGACCCATGGTCACCCTGAACCGCAATGGCTTTCAACTGACTTTTATCAACACCTTCTTTTGCTGTGAGGATGCAGACGGGAACGAACTCTCCCGCATCGAACTGGTGGAGAACCCCATGCATCATGTCGAGGGGGGGCTTCTCTTCCCCGAGGCCTATGGTCCCGGGATCGATCTTGAGCTCGATACTCTTGATGGCAGTTTCCAGCAACTCTTCCACCTGAGCGAACTGCCCGCCCTGCCGGAGGGCTGTGAGATGCTGGTCTTCGAGGAGGAAATCGAGTTTAATCCTTCCATGGAAGTTTGGGTCATGGGGGACAGCCTGATGCGCCTTCTTCCCGGCGATAGTCTGGAAGTGGACAACTGGATCAGCCTCCGTGACCGCTACCTTTACGATATCTTTCTCTTCCCCGCTCCTGTGGCCTGGGATATCACCGAAAGAGATCGCGCCTGGATGTCCTATCGCATCGTTCTCGGCGCTCCCGGCACGGCGACACTTTCCACCCTGCTCCCTGCCGAGTGGCTGAGGGCGGGGCGCTACTGGCCGGTTCTCGTGGACCCGAAGGTGCTCTATGCAAGACCCACGGATGTGATGCCCTCCTGGAGCTCTTTTTCTGTGATGCCCGTGACGCCTGGCTCCCGCCGGGTAACCCTTGCGGCGACCTTTTACAAACCCATGGGCTATGGAGTGGAGGTTTCTGTAGACTGGGGCGACGGGGAAAGAGTGGTATACGATACCGAGTTCCCGATCACGCTGCAGCATGACTATCCCGCAGGCCAGGACAGCTTCATCATGCATTGTCAGGTGTCCGATTTGCAGGATATCAGCGCACGCCCGGGGCCGGGAGTTTGCAGGGCAAGGAGACTGGTCAATCTGGGGGACTAGTCGAGCAGTTGATTTTCCAGAGCATAACGCGTTAGAGCGGCGTTGCTGTCCAGCTTGGTCTTGTCCAGAATCCTGCGCCGATAGGTGCTGATCGTCTTGACGCTGAGCATCAGATCCGAAGCGATCTCCGACACTCTTTTCCCGGAGGCCAGCATCTTCATCACGGTGAACTCCCGGTCGGACAATTTCTCATGCGAAGGGCGGCTCGAATTGCCGGTGACTGCCATGAGGATCTGCTCGGCAACTTCCGGGCTGATGTACTTCCCGCCCTGGGCAACCTTTCGCGTTGCCAGAACCAGTTCCTTTGCATCACTTGCTTTCGTGATGTAGCCGGAAGCACCGGCTTTCAGGGCGCGGATGGCGTACTGGTCTTCCGGGTGAGTGCTGAGCACCAGAATCTGGATTTCCTTTCTGGATTCCTTCAGAGGGCGGATGAAATCCAGATTCCTAAATCCGACCGAAGAGATGTCGATGAGCAAGACATCGAATTCCAGATTCTTGCTGATGTTCAGGGCCTCTTGTGCGGAGCTGGCTTCCTCGACAACCTGCAGATCGTGCTCTTCCTCCAGAATCGCACGAAGGCCCTTTCGAACGATGGCGAACTCATCAGCGATCAGGATCCGGGTCATGAGAGGATTCTTCCGCAGGGGGGAATGGGGGAGGTGGCTTCCTTTTTCCTGTCAGACAATGCCCGACAGACAAGAGGGAGTTTATCCCGGCAGTTTCTGGAGTCTTGCGAGTGGCTCATGATGTCCTTCCAATAACACTCTGTCAGAAGCTATTATTATACAGGAGTTTGCAGGGAAAAGCCAGCGGGAAATCTCTGTAGGAAGAAAAGATGTTCCCCGAAATCCTTCAAACAGTTCCATGGGGATTCTGAAGGACTTCGGGGAATGATGTAGGACTAGAAGAAACTCTCCTGCCCCTCGATATGGGCGTGAAGCTGGAGGGCCAGCACTTCGCCCTCCACTTGGCCGGAGCCTCCCTGATACTCGGCCCGGAAGCGGAGACCCAGGAGTGCTTCTTCATGGTTCTGAAAGAGATCCACGAAGGCCTCGCCTCCGAAACTACCTTCCAGAACTTCCGCCTCTCCGCCGGGAGCGATGTCGTGAGAGATTTCAAGAAGGCGGGAGGAGTAATCCCAGAGATGTTCTTCACTTTCTGAGAGATAGACCTCGATCAGAATCTCTAAAGCGACATCCCCGGAAAGCAACTCATCGCTCAGCTCAAAGCGATAGTCAAATTCAAAGACATCCAGATTCACGATGTCCCGAAGCTCTGCGGGAAGAGTGACCGGCTCGTAGTTTTCTTCCGAGACCGGAGGAACCTGATCGACCTGTTCGGGTGGAAGAGCCACGGGGATCTCGAACTCGTAATGGAAAGTGCGGGATTCCTCGTCCATGAAGCTGTCGAGGTCCAGGTTCAGGATGATCCGGTTTCCTCCGCAACTTGCGACGAGAAGCATCAGGGCAAGAGTCGGGATCGCGAGAAGGGTCTTGATCTTGTTCATCGCGTCTCCTTGTAGAGGTTCAGGCTCATGGCGAGGACCAGGCCCTGTTCATCCTGGACGAAGGAATGGCCGGCCAATGCCAGGCTGAGTTCTGCTCTTCCCCGTCTCAATCCAATCCCTCCGCTCGGCTGCCAGTGTCCCTTGTAGTCATTGCGGATTCCCGCACGAAGGGCCAGGGGGCCGAAGCGTTTCTCGCCGCCCAAGTGCGCGCTGGTAAAGGACTCCCTTACCCGGACATCGCCGAGCAGCATCCAGCTGTCCCGGATCAGCGCGGCATTCAGGGTCCAGGAAGGGCTCAGTGGGAAGTCATGGGCTTCATCGCTCGCGAGAGTCTCGGTTTCAAAGTTCAGGCCTCCTCCCCCTTCCTCTTCTTCGCTTTCTGCCAGCCAGCTGCGGCTACTTTCTGACCGGGGAAAATGGACGGAGGCGAAGAGATCCTGTACGCCCAGACCGAGATCCCAGTCTTCGCCACGAAGGACGACTCCCAGATCCAGACCGAAGCCACTGCTGAAGGATCCCGGCAAGGCATGGGAACTGAGTGCTTCCAGGTCCAGGTCCATCGGATTGTCCGAGGAAAAGAGTGTGTCGGCAGTGCTTGCCCGAAGACGAATGTCACTGTCTGCAAAAGCGAGTCCCGTGAGAAGTTTCGGTGCAAAGGCAAGATGTAGCTTCGTCTTTTCATCCAGTTCCATTTCGGCCACGGCTCCGAAGGTCCAACTGAGTCCGCCCATCAGTCGAACATGGGCATCGATTCCATAGACCGAGTTGGCAAGCAGTGGATCGCCCTCTGCCAGAATCCCGTAGAAGGCATCATCCAGTTGGGTTTCCAGCGATGCGTACATGAGCGGAGCCAGACGCAGGCGGTAGGAGCGTGGACTGGACCTGCGTGTCCAGAGGTTCAGGCCGGGATCGCGGAAAGCGGTTTCAAAGCCCAGCGCTTCTTTCGGGATAAAGTGCTTTGCATCCTCCCAGTAAACACTCAGGTGATCCATCCCGAGGTTCAGCACCAGATCTCCATCCAGGGGATCCGGCTCCACAAGAGGAACATGCACCATGCCACTGGCCAGAATGTTCAAGAGAACGATGGGATCGAAGCCCGGATCCTTTGGATCAATGACCGGTGGGTTCCGCAAAAGATTTACTGCGCCCAAGGGCAGAGGCAGGGTGAAATTCCGGTTGGGATCCACGCGGTCCGGCAGAAAAGAATAGGCAAAGTTGTCGGACACCATGGAAGAGGATCGGGGCAGGGATGCTTCTCCCATCGCCATCTCCCGTGCATCCATTGTGAAGGCCGACAGAGCAGCGGGAAGAAGAAGAAAAAGAGAAAGCAGCCATAGGTTTGTTCGAGGCATTAGCAGTCCTTTCATTGGGAGGATTCTTTCCTCTTTGCTGCCCAGCGTCAAGGGGGAAGCCGTTTCGGGGAGTAATTTTCCCTACAATTCAGGAAGCGACACATCTGATGGGAATCTGTGCTATACTGAAAGAGGAGGAATGCGATGCGTTGTATCATCCTACTGCTCACGCTTCTGACGGTACCGGCTCTGGCTCTGCTTGAATTGGGGCCCGAGGAGATCGTTCAGGACGGTTTCGGGGATCTGATCGTTCAGGCCTATTCGATTCCCTGCATGGTGGACTGGAACGAGGACGGCCTCGATGACCTGATTGTGGGAGAGGGTGGCGGCCTCTTCAATGGAAAGGTGAGAGTCTATCCCAATCAGGGAATCCCCGGCAGTCCTCTTTTCAACGGCTATTTCTTCGCCCAGACCGAAGACGGGGATCTGGAACACCACGGTTCCGGCTGCATGGGTCTGTATCCTCGAATGGTCTATTGGAACGATGACGGAAAGAAGGATCTGCTTCTCGGGCGGGACAGCGGACAGGTCATGATTCATCTGAACATCGGAAGCGAGGAGGATCCTCTCTTCGATGCGGGTAGCTACCTGCAATGGGGTGAGCCGGGCAATCTTGTGGACATTGATGTCGGCGTTCGCTCCACTCCCAATTACCTTGACTGGAACAATGACGGTCGTCGCGATCTGCTGCTGGGTGCTGTCAGTGGCCTGATTCATGTCTACTTCAATGAAGGGACGGACACGGAGCCCGTTTTTCTCTCCGAGTATTTCGTCCAGGAATACGATTCTCCCCTTGTGGTTCCCGGGGGGAGGAGCAGTCCCCATTTTCACGATTTCGATGAAGACGGCCGTCTGGACTTTATCAGCGGCAACACCAATGGAGAGCTCTTTCTCTATCTGAATATCGGAAGCGAGGAATCTCCCGAGTTCGGCGGCTACACGGTTCTGGAGTCCGAGGGGCTTCCCATCGATCTCCCTTCTGCGGCCCGCTCCCGACCCTTCGTCTGGGACTGGGATGAGGATGAGCGGCTGGATGTGCTGGTGGGAGCCATCGACGGGAAGGTGCATCTGTTCCGTGGGCAGGAAGAAGTGGGCGTTCCCGCAGGAGAGCTCCTCGCGGCCCGTCTCCTTCCTCCCTGGCCGAATCCCTTCAATCCGCGTTTGGAGATTTCCGTGGAATTGCAGGAGACAGCAGAGGTCTCCCTTCGGGTTCTGGATGTTCGCGGACGCTTGGTGAAGAGCCTTTTTGATGGAAACATGGAGGCGGGGCGGCATTCGCTGACATGGCAGGCAGACGATTTCGGCAGTGGTCTCTACACGATACTACTGGAATCTGCGGGAGTGAGGCAGTCCCGAAAGGCCGTTTTCCTGAAGTAGCATTTCAGACTCATGGATCTGCATTCAGGGATATGATTGTCCCGAAGGAAAGATTCCCTTATAATTAAGCTGGATACCGGTCAAGGAACGAGAGGTCCCCATGCGTTTTCTTCATCTTGTTTTAATTCTGTTTCTTTTGGCGGTGCTTTCTGCGAGCGCAAGACTCGTGGAGAAGCAGGAGGCAGAGACTGCACTCCATGCTTTCCTTTCCGAGAGACTGGGCATGTCCGATGGCTGGTCCGACCGTGGAGCGGTGGCCGGAGAACTTCGGGAGATCCGCCGCGATGGTCGCCTTCTGGGCTACTGGTCTGACATTCAGCCCCGCGGACATGTGATCCTGTCACCGATTACGGAAATGCCGGCCATCAAGGCCTGGTCGGACAGTGATGACTTTGAGCCCGGTCGTTCGGGTTACTCGGAACTGATCCTGGATGCACTGAGTAGCAGTCTGGATTTTCTGGAAGACAATTACGGAGATCTCAATTCTCTTCCCGCCCATGTCGCGCCAGCAGGCAATCGACAGTCCTGGGAAAACCTGCTGGCCGGGCGACCGATGGCAGGAAACCGAAACAGTGTCGGCCCTCTTCTCACTTCCACCTGGAACCAGAGCTATCCCTACTACCTGGATTGTCCTCCCGGGGATGGGGGAACCTGCCTGGTTGGTTGTGTCGCAACGGCGGCCGCCCAGATTCTCAACTACTGGAAGTACCCTGAATACGGGAGCGGAAGCCACACCTATACCTGGGATGGAGATGACTCCTGTGGCGGCGTTCCCTCTTCCACACAACTTACCGCGACCTTCGAGGATCCCTATGACTGGGACAACATTCTGGATTCCTACTCGGGAGGCAATTCCCAGGCAGAACGGGATGCTGTTGCAGAGCTGAACTATGAAGTGGCCGTGGCCTATGAGATGAACTTTGGCGTCTGTGGCTCGGGGGCCTATGTCTACACGGGAGAAACGGTCTTCCCGGGCTTCTTCCGCTATGCAGAGACCACGGATTTCATCAACCGGAATACCCATTCAGCTTCGGAATGGTGGGATCGCCTGAAGACAGAATTCGATGCCCTTCCGCCGCGGCCGATCGCCTACCGGATCCACACCCATGCGATTATCGCAGACGGTTATCAGGATGGTTCAACCCAATACTACCACATGAACTATGGTTGGGGAGGAAGCGCGAATGCCTGGTATGCGCTGGACAATCTCTACTGCCCCTGGGATGGCTGCAACTACATGGTGGAGGCCATGCTCATCGGCATCGAGCCGGAGAACTTCTTCTCGGTGACCGAACCGGTGGCCGGGACGACCTGGGTTCACGGAGACGCTCTTTCTTTGATCGAATGGTGGGGGAGTTCTTCCGACAATGTCCGCCTGCTTCTCTTTCGGGGGACGGATTTCGTGGAAGACCTTTCCGGGTGGACTGCGAACGATGGTTCCGAGCTTCTTTCGGGAGAGGTTCTTGCCACCTGGGGAACCGGTTCGAATTATCGCGTGAAAGTTCTGGATGAGGACAATCACTTCGGCTGGAGTGGCGAGTTTTCCGTCTTCGCTCCTTCCGAATGGGCAGACGAGGGCTTCGATCCCCTGAACCATGCGGGTGCCGGCAAGGCTGCCTCCTGGTTCGACAACGATGACGATGGACTTCTGGACCTCTTTCTGAGCAATTCCAATGAAGAGAACTGTCTCTTCCAGAATCAGGGAGACGGTAGCTTTCTGGATGTCAGTTCTTCGCCCCTGAATCTCACCGGCAGTTCCCGCCAGGCCGCCTGGGCCGACTATGACAATGACGGAGACCTGGACTTCTACCTGACCCAGACCAACGGGGATACCAACCATCTCTTCCGCAACGACGGAGGAAGCTTCACAGATGTCACCCCTCTCCTTCTTCTGGACAGTTCCTACAGTCTGGGAGCAGCCTGGGGAGATTATGACCGGGATGGTTTGATGGATCTCTTCGTGGCTAATACTTTTTCCGCTGACCGTCTTTTCCACAATGAAGGCAATGGCATCTTCACCGAGAACACTTCCTACCCGCTCGGAGACAGTGGCAATGCCCGTTCGGTCAACTGGGTGGACTATGACAATGACGGGGATCAGGATCTTTATCTTGTTCGCGGAAACATGCAGAACCAGCTCTATGTCAATGATGGAAACGGCAACTTCAGTATTCTGTCAGGCGGGGCACACTCCGACTCCGGTCAGGGCTACGGGGCCTGCTGGGGCGACTATGACAACGATGGCGACATGGATCTGTTTCTGGCAAAGGATGGAGCGAACCTTCTTCTGAGAAATGATGAGGGCGTGTTTACAGATGTCAGTAGTTCACCTCTGGATGATGCCTCCCACAGCAAGAGCGGCGTCTGGGTGGACTATGACAATGACGGCTTCCTGGATCTCTACCTCTGCAGGCGATGGGAAAGCAACCGCCTCTTTCGGGGAGATGGCGCCGGCAATTTCCTGGAGGTCACCGATGCCGTGATTGGAGACGAGGGGCAGGGTCTGGGAACGGCCTGGGCCGACTATGACGGGGACGGGCGACTGGACTTTTATCTGGTCAATGAGGGGGGAGCCAATCGGCTCTTCCGCAATGTAAGTGAACACTCCAATCACTGGTTGCAGGTTGACCTGCTGGGGGAGGAGTCATCGACCATGCCCCTGGGAGCCAGAGTTCGGATTGTGTCAAACGGGGTCGAGCAGGTGCGGCAACTGGGAGCCGACTTTTCCTATCTGTCACAGCACTCGCCCACTCTTTCCTTCGGCCTGGGGACTAGCGCCACGGTAGACACGCTTCAGGTTTTCTGGCCTTCCGGGGAGCTCACGGACAGTCTGGGAATTGATGCGGACCAGCGCATTCTGATCGCGGAGGCGGGAATCCTGGTGGCGGCCGGCGATGAGATGCCTTCAGCATTGCGACTGCGCGGAGCCTATCCGAATCCCTTCAATCCGCAGACGAAAATCGCATTCGGGCTTCCGGAAGCCGGAGAAGTCGTCCTTCAGGTCTTTGACAGTGCAGGACGTTTGCAACGGGAATTCTCTCCCCGCTTCCTCGCTGCCGGACAGCATGAGATTGTCTGGGATGGAAGGAATGACCGCGGGCAGGATCTGTCGAGCGGGGTCTATCTGGCCCGTGTCAAGAGCGGCACGGAGAGTGACGAACTGAGGATCGTGCTCCTGAAATAGAAACCTGATTCCATGGAAAAGCCCCCGCTTTATCAGCGGGGGCTTTCTTCTTTTGATTCAGCTTCCGCAGATCGTTTCCATCATGATCGCACAGACCTGATAGGGATCCATGTTCGCATTGGGGCGACGGTCCTCAATGTAACCTTTCCCCGCCTTGTTGACATGCCAGGGGATCCGGACGCTGGCGCCCCGGTCACTGACTCCGGCACGGAAGCTACGGTAATCGCAGGTTTCGTGAAGCCCGGTGAGCCTCAAATTGATGAGGTCGCCATAGACCTCGATGTGCTCATCGGCCCGGGCTTCCAGCTTCCTGGTGGCTTCCCAGCAGGCCTCCAGACTTTCACGCATTTCTTTCGTGGAGAAGTTCGTGTGCGCGCCTGCCCCGTTCCAGTCGCCTGCGATGGGCTTGGGGTGGAGCTTGGCGTTCACACCGTAGTCTTCGGCAATCCGGTACAGGAGCCAGCGGGCCATCCAGAGATCGTCCGACACGGTGAGCCCTTCCACGGGACCCACCTGGAACTCCCACTGACTGGGCATGACCTCGGCATTGATCCCCTCAATGTGGATGCCCGCCTCCAGGCAGGCTTCCATGTGGTCTTCCACGATCTCGCGTCCGAAAACCTCATCCGCACCAATCCCGCAATAGTAATTGCCCTGGGGGGCTGGGAATCCTCCGTCGGGCCAGCCCAGAGGGTGATTGCCTTCGAAGAAGGTGTACTCCTGTTCAATCCCGAAAATGCAGTCATGCGCTGTGTGCTTCTCGGACATGTCGCGCAGGCGGGCTCGAGTATTGGACTCGTGTGCCGAGCCGTCGGCTAACATGACCTCGCAGAGAACGAGTTTGCTTTCTCCGCCCCGGATCGGGTCGGGATAGATCTTGACCGGCTGGAGAACGCAATCGGAATCGATGCCTTCGGCCTGCTGGGTGGAAGAACCATCGAACCCCCAGACCGGGGGATTGTCGAAGTCCTCACGAAGTACCTTGGTCTTGCTGCGGAGTTTGGCCGTGGGCAGCTGTCCATCGATCCAGATGTACTCTGCGTATGTGTAGTCTTTCTGAGTGACGTTCACCGAACACCATCCTGTTTGCGTGAGAGGGCAAAAGTCTGGAAAAGCGAACCTTAGGGATGCTCTGTGATGCTGTCAAGAAATGCCTTGCCGGGGGCATTTGCTCAGCCCGTCTGAGAACCGGGAAGCGCAAGGCTCTTCAAATCCCTCTGGCAATCCAGCGCTCTCCTGCATATCCTGCGTTCATGATTCAGAAACAGGATGAGCGATGGATGCGTCTGGCTCTTGAAGAGGCGCGGCAGGCCTTTGCGGAGGAAGAAGTCCCCGTGGGCTGTGTCGTTGTGCATCAGGGAAGGTTGATCGGGCGGGGACACAATTCGGTCGAAAGGCTGAATGACCCCACGGCTCATGCGGAAACTCTGGCTATTTCCGCTGCAGCGACAACTCTGGGTACATGGAGATTGACCGACTGCGAGCTCTTTGCTACCTTGGAACCCTGCACGATGTGCATCGGTGCCATTCATCTGGCCCGGATCAGCCGGCTGGTCTTCGGGGCTTCCGATCCAAAGTTCGGAGCTTGCGGATCCATCCTGGACGTTCCTTCGGAAACTCGCTGGAACCATCAGGTTCTGGTAGAGGGAGGAGTCCTGGCCGAAGAATCGGCTCAGCTGATGCGGGACTTTTTTCAGCGCCTGCGTCACTAGTGCATTGGAGAGTTGCGAGAGCGGTCGAATCGGCACGACTGGAAATCGTGTGTAGTGAAAACTACCCTGGGTTCGAATCCCAGACTCTCCGCCTTTTTATTTGGAGAGGTGCCGGAGCGGTTGAACGGGACGGTCTCGAAAACCGTTGAGCCCTCGCGGGTTCCCTGGGTTCGAATCCCAGCCTCTCCGCCGTTTCCCCGCTTGCCGAAGGCATTGCGGAGGCCCCGCATCCCTGAGCCGCAAGCACCAGGAGAAAGGCGACCTATGGACTACAAGGTCCTCGCTCTGAAATGGCGTCCCCAGCGATTCGGGGATCTGGTGGGCCAGGATCATGTCAGTTCCGTTCTTCAGGGGGCCTTGCGGCAGGAGCGCCTTGCCCAGGCCTATCTTTTCTCTGGTCCCCGGGGCTGTGGCAAAACGACCACTGCTCGCCTTCTCGCCAAAGTTCTCAACTGCGAAAACCCGGAGGGCGAGGAGCCCTGCGGAAGCTGCAATTCCTGCCAGGGGATTCTGGCCGGGAGCAGCCTTGCGGTGCAGGAGATTGATGCGGCGAGCAATCGTTCCATTGAGGACATCCGGCGCATTCGGGAGGAAGTGGGGCTTAGCGCTCTGGAGGGTCGCCACCGCATCTACATCATCGATGAGGCCCACCAGATCACCGGCGATGCGGCCAATGCTCTTCTCAAAACTCTGGAAGAACCGCCTCCGGGAGTGGTTTTTGTGCTGGCTACCACGGAGTTGGAGAAGATCATTCCGACCATCCGCTCCCGCTGCCAGTGTTTCTCCTTTCGGCTTCTGGGCGCCGATGAAATCGCGGGACACCTCGACCAGATTCTGTCTCGGGAGAAGATCCCTTCGGCAGAAGGCGTGACTCTTGCGATTGCACGCAAGGCCGATGGCAGCATGCGCGATGGATTGACGCTCCTCGACCAGGTGATTGCTTCTATTGAGGGCGAGATCAGCATGGAGCAGGTGATCGAGATTCTCGGCCTGCCCCGCTTTGACCATTTCTTCCAACTGACGGAGGCCTGTCTCGAGCGGGACGGTGCCGCCGCCATTCGGGCCATGAACCAGGTTCTCGACTCCGGGGTTTCGCCCCGGGACTTTGCGCTGGGCCTGTCCGGACACTTCCGCAACCTCCTTCTCCTCAAGCATGATCCTGCCCTGCTCGAAGGCGAGATGGGTCGGGAAGAGCGAGAGGCCTGCCAGAAGTATGCAGGGGATTTCAAGGCGGAGGATCTGCTTTACCTGACCCGGCTCCTCGGAGATCGCGCAGACCAGATTCGTTACGCCAGCCGTCCCCGGGTGCTGCTCGAAGCTTTGGTCATTGAACTGGCTCGCTTTGAGAGCCGGGTTATGCTCTCCGAGGTGATGGCCCTGCTGAAGAATTCCGCTGTTTCCGGGGGCATGGATTCCGGCGGGCGGAAACGGGAGAGTCACCCTGCAAAGCCCGCTCCCGCACCCAATGAGAAGAAAAAGGAAGTTTCCCCTGCTCAGTATCCTCTCAGCGGTGATGGTTTCCGGGCCGCCTGGCCGCACTTTGTCAGCGTGGTCAAGGAGAGCAATATGCTCAAGGGGAACTTCCTGGAGAAGGCCAGCCCGGGAGAGGTCACAGCCAGGAGTTTCTCGATCCGTTTTGCAAGGCACTTCCATGGCTTCCTCGACAGCCCTGCCGACAAGACCCTGCTGCAGGAAAGGTTCCTCGAGGTTTTCGGCGAAAAGAGAGAAGTTCGTCTCGACCTCGACAGTGCCCCGGAAGCCCGCGACCGGGTTTCCAGCGAAAGGGCTGAAGGAGCCAGGCGCAAACAGGATCGCAAGGACTACTCTGGCAACGATCTGGTTCAGGGTATTCTGGAAAAGTTTGACGGCGAAATCATCGAATCCTGAAAGGACAGATTTGAAGAACATTGGAAAGATGCTGGTTCAGGCTCAGCAGATGAAACGACAGATGGACAAGGTGCAGAAGGAACTCAAGCGTTGTCGTTTTGAGGCAAGTTCGGGGGATCTGGTGACCGTTGAAGTCAACGGTGCCATGGAAACCCTTTCCGTTAGCATCTCCGAGGAAGCCTTCGAATCCGGGAACCGCAAGAAGCTGGAGAAGGCTCTGGTCTCTGCGGTCAACGAAGCTCAGGAGAAGGCCAAGAAGGCCAGCCAGGAGAAGCTCGGTCCCCTGGTTTCCGACATGGGCATCCCGGGGATGTAGCGTGGATTTCGTCAGTCCTCTGCTCAGCCGCCTGATTCGCCGCCTGACCCGCTTGCCGGGGATTGGCGAACGGGGAGCGCAGAGGATTGCCCTGCATCTGCTTCACAGTGAAGAAGAGGAAAGCCGGGAGCTTTCCTCCCTCTTGCTGGAAGTGCGGGAGAATCTCGGATTCTGCGAGCGTTGTGGATTCTACTCCGAGACACGCCTCTGTCCTCTTTGCATGGACACTCGGCGGGATTCTTCCCTCCTTTGCGTGGTGGAACAGCCCGTGGAAGTAATCAGTCTGGAAAAGAGTACTGTCTATCGCGGCTACTACCATGTCCTCGGGGGAGTGATCAGCCCTCTCGACGGGATTCGCCCGGAAGATCTTTCTATCAATGCCCTGATTTCGAGAGTAAAGGTGGAGAAGATCTCCGAAGTGGTCCTGGCCCTTTCGGCCGGGGTTGAAGGCGAGACGACTTCTCTCTACCTCTCCGGACTTCTGGAGGATCTGCCGGTGAAGGTTTCGCGCCTTGCGCGAGGGCTTCCCGTGGGATCGAGCCTTGAGTATCTGGATGAGGCTACCCTGTCCCGCGCCTTTGAGGGGCGCGTGAAAGTCTGAGGTAAGCATGAGAAGAATTCTTCACTTCCTGGGAAGCACGGCCTTTACCGGGATGTTTCCCTTCGCTCCGGCCACGGTGAGCACCGCATTCCTCCTGCTCTTGCTGATCGTCTTTCAGCCGGGGGCGACGGATCTTCGACTCTACACCCTGATCGCCCTTTTCATCTCTGTTCCCATCGCCTCCCGAATGGAAGCGGACTACGGGAAGGATCCCTCCGAGTGCACGATTGATGAGGTGGCCGGCTTTCTGCTCCCTCTGGCACTGCTGGGAGTGGACCTTTCCACAGCGGGGATCTGGCGACTTCTGATTGTCGCCTTCTTCCTCTTTCGCTTTTTTGACATCGCAAAAGTCTGGCCGGGAAAGCGTCTGGAAGGATTGCCTTCCGGTTGGGGAATTGTCGCCGATGATCTGATGGCAGGCATCTATACCTTTCTCTCCCTGAAGATTCTCTCTCTATGGATTCCCTGGATCTAGCCGCCAAGCTGCTCGCGCCGATCCGTATTCTGGCTCTCGGAGACGAGTTGCTTCGCGGGGATCATCCGGATACGAACTCTCCCTGGCTGGCTTCCCGGCTTTCCGCCCTGGGCCATGTTCCCGAGTCTATCGAGCAGGGAGGGGATCGTGGCCGAAGGTTTCCCGAGGTCCTGTCCCGTTGGCAAGAAGAGGGCGGGGTTCTCATTGTGGGAGGCGGTCTCGGGCCGACCGAGGACGATCGCAGCCGTGAGCAGATTGCAGAATCGCTCGGTCGCCCCTTGCGGGAAGATCCCGAAGCTCTTGCCATGATCCAGGCCCTGGAAAAACGCCGGGGGAAATCCTTTACCTCGCATACGCATCGCCAGGCCCTCCTGCCCGAAGGCTTTCGCCCTCTTGCGAATCCCGTGGGTTCGGCCCCCGCTCTTCTGCTTGAGAAATCGGAGGGTTTCCTGCTGGTTCTTCCCGGAGTTCCCGCGGAGTTTCGCGCCATCTGCGAGTCACTGTTCCCTGCCATAGAGGATGAAGCCAGCCACTGGAGACTGATTGGAATCGGCGAGGATCGACTGGCCACACTCCTCGAGGGTTTTCCCGATCTGGAACAACTGGGTTTTTACCCCTCTCTTGAGGGGATCCGCCTTCGCCTGCCCCGGGATTTCCCGGGCAGGGAAGCCCTTGCTGCGATGCTTCAGCCCTGGCTTCTGTCAATGGATGGCCAGTCGCTGGAGGAATGTCTGGTCCAACTTCTGAAGTCGCGAGGGGAAACTCTGGGTCTGGCAGAGAGCTGCACCGGGGGAATGGCCGGGGCACACATCACGCGCGTCCAGGGGAGCAGCGAGGTCTTTCTTGGCGGGGTCGAGAGCTATTCGAACCATGCAAAGGAATGTCTGCTCGGAGTTCCCGGCGACATACTGGAAGAGGAGGGGGCCGTGAGCGAGGCTGCGGCCCGTTTCATGGCGAGCGGACTTCGGGAGCGGCTTTCCTGCGACTGGGCTATTTCCATTACGGGCATTGCTGGTCCCGGGGGAGGCAGTCGAAAGAAGCCGATCGGAACGGTCCACTTCGCTCTGGAGGGCCCCGGGACAAGCCTGCACCTGCAGCGGCTTTTCTCCCGCGAGCGCGAAGACAATCGTCGTCTGGCCGTGCAAACAGCCCTGACTCTTCTGTGGAAAACTCTCCGGGAAGACAATTCCCTGTCTCCCTGACCACCTTCTGGGCAGACTTTCCCGCTGAAAGCCTCCGGGGCGGGACTTTCTCCGGCACGAAAACTGCCATTCCGCCTCGAAATGTTTTTGACGCTCATCCGGCCGGATGCTAGTTTCGGTGAGGAAGATGAGCCGTCTGGAACGGGCCGCCGAGGTCCGCACCTCAAGGAGAAACCGCATGGCGAACACGCAGCAGAACGGCAAGAAGAAAGCTCTCGATCTGGCCCTCGACTCCATTGAGAAACAGTTCGGGAAGGGATCGATCATGAAGCTTGGCGAAGGTGCCGGGCTGACGGATATCGAAACGATTTCCACGGGCTCCCTGTCACTGGATCTGGCCCTTGGCGTGGGGGGAGTTCCCCGCGGTCGGGTAGTGGAGATTTATGGCCCCGAAAGCTCCGGCAAGACCACGCTGGCCCTGAGCATAATCGCCCAGGCCCAGAAAGAGGGTGGCTCTGCCGCCTTTGTGGATGCCGAACATGCCATGGACCCCCAGTATGCCCGCAAACTCGGTGTCGATGTGGACGAACTTCTGGTCAGCCAGCCGGACACCGGCGAGCAGGCCCTGGAAATCACCGAGGTGCTGATTCGTTCAGGAGCCCTCGATGTCATCGTGGTCGACTCGGTGGCGGCTCTGGTTCCCGCGGCCGAAATCGAGGGAGAGATGGGCGACAGTCACATGGGACTTCAGGCAAGGCTCATGAGCCAGGCCCTGAGGAAACTGACCGCTGCTATCTCGCGGAGCAGAACCTCCCTGGTCTTCATCAACCAGATCCGCATGAAGATCGGGGTCATGTTCGGCAACCCGGAGACTACGACTGGTGGAAATGCCCTCAAGTTCTACAGTTCCGTGCGCATGGACATCCGACGCATCCAGGCCCTCAAGCAGGGGGAAGAGATCATCGGCAATCGCACGAAGGTCAAGGTCGTAAAGAACAAGGTGGCCCCGCCCTTCCGCATTGCGGAGTTTGACCTCTACTATGGTGAGGGCTTCAGTCTGGAAAGTGATCTTGTCGATCTGGGAGTGAAAGCGGAACTGATTCAGAAGAGTGGCACCTGGTTCAGCTACGGTGATGTTCGTCTGGGTCAGGGCAAGGAAAACACCCGCCGCTTCCTGATCGAACAGAGCGAAATGCGCGATGAGATCCATGAGAAACTTCGTCGTCATTTCGGGCTGATTGCCGGGGATGAGGAAGCCGCTCCTTCGGAGGAAAAGAAAGAGGCCGGCGAGGAACAGGCCGGGAAGGCCAAGGCCCGCGGCGGATGAGCCGGGCAGCCGGAGCCATGGATCCACGCCTGAGGATTCTCGAATATCTGGCCAGGCGGGATCGAAGCGAGAAGGAAATCGGGGATCGTCTCCGTCAGTGGAACTGTGAAGCTCCGGAGATTGATGAGATCCTGCAGGAACTGATAGGTCGGGGCCTGGTCGATGACCGGGCCCTTGCCGAAAAGGTGAGGGACTGGCACATCCGGAAAGATCCTGTCGGCCCCCCGCGCCTCCGTGACAGATTGAGGCAGCGGGGGATTCCTGCAGAGATCGCCTCGGAGGTGTCCGATTCCATTCGGGATGAGGAATTGCTCCGGGAAATGGCAAAGCGTCTTGTGCTTCGAAGACTTCCGTCCCTTCTTCCTCTCGCCGGACCCTCCCGGGTTCGCAGATTGTCGTCCTATCTCTCACGCCGGGGTTTCCCGGGTGCCCTGGTTCGGGAACTCTGTCTGCCCCTGTATCGGGAAGACCTGGAGATGGAGGAGTTTGAAGAATGACCCATGTTGAACTGAGAAAGCTGTTTCTCAATTTCTTTGTCGAGCGTGGGCATCGGCATGTACCCAGTTCCAGCCTCGTCCCGGCCGAAGACCCGACCCTTCTGTTTACGACTGCCGGAATGGTGCAGTTCAAATCCTTCTATTCGACCACGGGCGATCTGCCCTACCGGCGGGCCACCACGATCCAGAAGTGCCTTCGGGCGGGTGGCAAGGACAGCGATCTTGAGAACGTGGGGCACAGTCCCCGGCATCTGACCTTCTTCGAAATGCTCGGACAGTTCAGTTTCGGTGACTATTTCAAGGAAGAGGCCATTGCCATGGCCTGGGAGTTCTTCGGAGAGCTGGATGTGGACCGCTCCCGGCTCTGGGTTTCCGTCTTTCAGGAGGATGATGACGCAGAAGAGATCTGGAAAAAAGTGGGCTTCCCCGCAGATCGAATTGTTCGCCTCGGAGCAGAAGACAATTTCTGGGGTCCGGCCGGAGATACCGGAGCTTGCGGTGCCAGCAGTGAGATTTACTATGATCTCGGTCCCGAAGCGGCCGGCGGACAGATCGGCGGCGGGCCGGGACTCGATGATCGCTATGTGGAAGTCTGGAACTCCGTCTTTCCCCAGTTCGACCAGCAGCCCGACGGCTCCCGTCCGGAACTGCCGAACCGGGGCATCGACATGGGATCCGGACTTGAACGAATGCTCCTGATGTTGCAGGGCAAGACCAATGTCTTTGAAACCGATCTCTTTACTCCACTCATGGACCGGATCCGGGAACTCAGCGGATACGATGGGCCGGATGAGGGCGAAGCACTGGTCGCGCTTCGGCGCGTGGCGGACCACTCCCGGACACTGGCCTTTACCCTGTCCGAAGGTCTGGTGCCTTCCAATGTGGGCAGGGGATACGTGCTTCGAAGAATTCTGCGCCGTGCGATGATGTCGCTCAGGACTCTCGATGTCCACGAGCCGTTTCTCTATCGCCTGCCCGCAGAAGTAGCATCACTCATGGGCGACTTCTATCCCGAGTTGCGGGAGAAGCAGAATCTGGTCGCCGATCTGGTGAAGTCCGAGGAAGAGAGTTTTCTGAAGACTCTTGAGCAGGGCGTGGGACGCTACCGGGAGATGATCGAGGCAGCCCGTGCTTCAGGGACTGCCATGCTCCCGGGCGAAGAGGTTTTTCGTCTCTACAGCACCTTTGGCATTCCCTGGGAAATGACTTGTGAGATGGCCGGGGAAGAAGGCTTTCAGGTGGACGAGGAAGCGTACCGGAATGCCCTGGAGGCAGACCGGAGTCTCTCCAAGGGTTCCAGCCAGTTCGAGGGAGAGGACCCGGGACTTCAGGAAGCGGAATTCGAGAAGCTCTGTGATGTCGGAGATCCCTGTTTTCTGGGCTACGAGAGTCTGGAAGCCGAGAGCAGGGTCGGAGAGTTCCGTCTCCTGGAAGAGGGACAGGCCGAACTGTCCCTGAGCCCTTCTCCCTTCTATGCAGCGGCCGGAGGACAGGTTTCCGACCGGGGGGTTTTGCTTTTGCCAGACGGCCGCGAACTGGAGGTTCTGGAGGTCGCCCAGAGGGGAGAAAGGCACCTTCACCGCCTTCGTCTGCCGAAAGACCTGAAAAACGAGGATCTTCCGTCTCTTCTTTCCGCTGCGTCACTTCAGGCCCGCGTGGACTCCGGGCATCGTCAGGCCGTGGCCCGCGCTCATACGGCAACGCACCTTCTGCATGCAGCACTTCGCGACATTCTGGGCGAAGGAGCCAGTCAGGCAGGAAGCTGGGTGGGACCGGATCGTCTGCGCCTGGATTTCAATCATGTACGGGCCCTTCAGGAGGAAGAACTCGACAAGCTGGAGTCGAAAGTAAACGACTGGATTCTGGAGGGACTCCCCGTGAAAACCCGGCTCATGAGCCGGGACGAGGCACTTCGCGAAGGCGCCACGGCTCTCTTTGGTGAAAAATACGGAGACGAAGTCCGTGTGGTGAGTGTCGGCGATGTCTCGACGGAACTTTGCGGAGGAACCCATCTTCAGGGAAGTGCTTCCATCGGATCTTTCCTCCTTCTGGGCGAGAGCAGTGTCGCCAGTGGTATCCGCCGCATCGAGGCCCTGACGGGACAGGAGGCCATTCGCCTCTTTGCTTCCCGAGGCAAGAGCCTGGTTTCCCTCTCCCGCTTTTTCAAGTCAGCGGAGAAGGAGGTTCCTGCAAAGGTGGAGGAGCTTCAGGCGCGACTTCGCAAGCTGCAAAAGGACTATGAAAACCTGCAGGCTCGTCAGGCGGCCGCTGGCAGTGAAGATATCCTGAAGTCCCGGGGGAAGGTGGGGGAACTGGAACTCTTTGAAGGGCGCCTCGAGGCTGACAGTCCGAAAACCGTTCGCAGCATGGCCGACTCACTGCGGGGAAAGCTCCGGGATTCATTGGCAGTCCTTCTGGCTGATGCGGGGGGCAAGCTGTCCTGTCTGGTTCTGGTGCCCGATACCCTGACGGATCGTTTCCATGCGGGAAATCTGGTAAAACAGGCAGCCGAGGCGACGGGAAATCGGGGCGGGGGAAACGCCGCCATGGCGCAAGCAGGTCTTTCCGATGCTGAGGAGTATGACAAGATGCTCTCGGAGATCACAAAGATCCTGGAGGGATAATGCGGATTCTGGTGACCGGATCGGGAGGCATGCTGGGTCGCCGCCTTCTGGAGGAGGCTTCCGCCCGCGGGCATTTCGCCCTGGGGCTTGATCAGCCCCGCTGGAAGCTGGAAAACCCGGAAGAGGCAGTAGCCCTTATCCGTTCCCAGTCTCCGGACCTCATCCTTCACACTGCGGCACTGACCGATGTCGATGGCTGTGAGTCCCGGGAGAAAGAAGCCCTGCAGATCAATGGACTGGCTACGAAGTTCCTCGCCGATGCGGCCGGGGAATCGGGCTGGCGCTTTCTCTATATCAGCACCGACTATGTATTTGACGGGAATAAGGGAGCGCCCTACGAGGTCGATGACCCGACAGGACCCGCAACAGTGTACGGGCGTTCGAAACTCCTGGGCGAGGAGGCCTGCCTTTCAGCAGGGGGGCTTGCGATTCGCCTCAGTTGGCTCTTCGGTCCCCAGGGCAGGAATTTCGTTCGCAGTGTTGCATTGAGGCTGAATGAGGGCGAGAAGCTGAAAGTGGTGGACGACCAGAAAGGGCGGCCCACCTTCACCCGGGACGCGGCCCAGAGCATTCTGGCACTTGCCGAATCGCAGGAGAGTGGGATCTACCATCTTAGCAACCATGGTGAAACGACCTGGTTTGCCTTTGCCCGCAAAATCGCCCAGTTGATGGGATTGGACGAGAGCAGGGTGAGGCCCTGTTCTTCGGAGGAGTATCCCACTCCTGCCCCGCGTCCTGCCGACAGCCGCCTGTCCACACGAAGGCTGGAAGCCTTTCGCCATGCCCTGCCGGACTGGGAAAATGCGCTCGAACGTTACATGGAGGAAGAGGGATGGATCTGAACCGGAGAATCCGGCGGCATCTGGAAGGACATGCGGAAACCCTGTCCAGGCTCTCGGAGATGGAAGAGGGCATTCTCGATTCCGCCAGAGCCATTGCGGAGGTTCTCTCTGCAGGGGGCCGAGTCTACCTTGCCGGAAACGGCGGGAGTGCGGCCGACGCCCAGCACATTGCTGCTGAGATGGAGGGGCGATTCCGAATTGAGCGTCCGGCCCGGGCGGTTCATTGCCTCACTTGCAACAGCTCTACCTTCAGTTCCATTGCCAATGACTACGGATTCGATCAGGTCTTCTCCCGACAGGTGGAGGGTTTTCTGGAAAAGGGCGATCTCCTGATTTTGATTTCCACGAGCGGTCAGAGTCCCAACCTGGTTTCCGCAGCGAAGAGTGCGAAGGAGAAGGGAGTCTCCCTTCTGGCTCTTCTCGGGCGGGATGGGGGAGAACTTCTGGCTCTCTGTGAGCGCAACCTCCTGGTTCCTTCCGCCGAAACAGCCTGGATTCAGGAAGCTCATATCACGCTTGGACACATGCTCTGTGATCTGGTGGATGAAATTCTGGAAAGGGAAGGCTTGTAGGGACAGGCTGCTCCTGATAGCCTGAATGCAGGGAGAGGGAAATGAGTGATCCAGTTGTCATCGGAATTGCCGGGGGTAGTGGCTCGGGGAAGACCAGCGTGGCCCGCAAGGTGCAAAGCTTCTTTCCCTATGAGCGCGTGCTCATCCTCAGCCATGATTCCTATTACCGGCACTATCCGGAGATGAGCCTTGAAGAGCGCTCGGGGTTGAACTTCGACCATCCTTCCGCCTTTGAAACCGACCTTCTGATCGCACACATTGATGAACTGAAGTCCGGTCGCAGAATCGTGCAGCCGAACTACGACTATGAAACGCACCTCCGTCAGGAGGAAGGTTTGCCCATGGGTCCCGGAGACATTGTCCTGCTCGAAGGCATTCTGGTTCTGGAGGATGCGCGACTTCGGGACCGAATGGACATCCGGATCTTTATCGACGCGGATGCCGATGAGCGTTTCATCCGGAGATTGCAGCGGGATGTGAAGAGTCGGGAGAGGGATCTGGAATCCATTATTCGGCAGTACACGGCAACGGTGCGCCCCATGCATCTTCAGTTTGTTGAATCAAGCAAGCGATACGCGGATCTCATTATCCCCGAGGGCGCACACAATGAGGTTGCCATTGATCTTCTCGTGACCAAGATTCACGACATCCTCAATCGCAAGAACCTGGAACAGGAGAATGGAGAATGACCGCAATCCTTGCCCTTTTCGAGGGAATGCGCCCGCGGCAGTGGGTGAAGAACTTCCTCCTCCTTTTCGGAGTTGTCTTTGCCCGGCAGGCCGGCAACCCGGATTCCCTTCTGCTTGCCTTTCAGGGCTTTGCTGTTTTCTGCCTGCTCTCCGGCTCGGTCTATCTTTTCAACGACCGACTGGATCTGGAGCAGGACCGCTGTCATCCAAAGAAGTGTCACCGCCCCATGGCTTCCGGTCGTTTGGGTGAAGGTCTCTTTCGAGCGGCCTTTCCCGTTTTCGTCTTACTGGCACTAGTATGGAGCTGGAGTCTCGGGAAGAACTTCTTTTTACTGGCCCTGGCTTTTTTCCTCCTGAACCTGCTCTATTCCACCTGGATGAAGCATCAGGTCGTTCTCGATGTCTTTGGCATTGCGATGAACTTTGTGATGCGGGCCGTAGCCGGGGTGGCAGTGCTGGCTCCTCAAATGGTGGCCGGTTTCGAGGGAAGCGGCGTGTCGGATTCCGGCTCTGTCTTCCTCAGCCCCTGGCTTCTGGTGACCACCTTCTTTGGTGCCCTTTTTCTGGCATTTGCAAAGCGGCGAAGTGAGCTTCTCCATTTGGAGAAGCCGGAGTCTCATCGAAGGGTCCTGAAAAACTATACCGCGCCTCTTCTGGATCAACTTCTCAGCATTTCTGCAGCAGCGGTTCTTCTGTCCTATGCACTCTACACACTCTGGCCGCAGACCGTGGAACATCTTGGGCAGGACATCCTGCTCAGTGCCTTCTTTGTTACCTATGGAGTGATGCGATATTTCTACCTGATCTACCGAAGGGATCTCGGGGGAGACCCCTCCGAAGTGTTTTTGCGGGACCGCCCCCTTCAGTTTGGCATCCTGCTCTATGTTCTCAGCGTCCTCTACAGTGTGGGTACCTAGATGACACAGGAATCTCTTCGCGCATTTGCCCCGGCAAAACTGAATCTTGGACTCGAGGTTATTCGCCAGCGGTCCGATGGTTTTCATGATCTGGAGACCATCTTTCAGGCCATCGATTTCGGGGATGATCTTGAGTTTAGCAAGGTGAAAGGCCGCGACGGCCTGCGCATGAAAGTCGAGGGGCTTCCCCTTTCCACCGGACCGGACAATCTGGTCAGCCAGGCCTGGGACATCCTGCGCCCCTTGCTACCCCCTGGGGAACAGGGACTCAATGTTCGTCTCCACAAGAGAATTCCTACCGGATCCGGCCTCGGGGGAGGAAGCAGTAATGCGGCAGCAACACTCAAGGCCATCTCGCGCCTCTGGAGCTTAAAGCTGTCCCCGGATCAAATGGCGGAACTGGCCCTGCAACTTGGTTGCGATGTCCCCTTTTTCCTTCGGGGAGGCACGGCCATCGGACGGGGGCGAGGGGAGATCCTGGAGCCTCTTGTTCCCCTGTCCAGCGGTGCCTTTCTCCTCCTGTTTCCGGGGATCTCTGTCTCCACGACCTGGGCTTTCGGGCAGGTGAAATTGGGCTTGACACGTCATTCCTATCGAATTAGGGTGGAACAAGTTAAGGCGTATCTTGCCCGTTTCCCGTCTCCCGCCATGGTTCTCAAAAATCGGCTGGAAGACGCAGTAGTCCCATCTTATCCGGTCATGGGAACGGCGGCAGAAGCCCTGACGGAGTCCGGCGCGGTTCATGTATCCATGTCCGGAAGCGGCTCTTGTCTTTTCGGCACCTACCCGGATATCAAGAGCGCAGAAGAAGTTTGTGAGGCCCTGAAAGAGCGGTGGGAGTGCCGGGTGGCGGCCCCATATCCCGGGGGCGCAGGGTGCGAGACAGTCTGACGCCACGTTCAATCCGCAGAAACGGAAGCAGGACAGGAGATCCGATGGAAATCACAGAAGTCCGGATTTCTCTGAGGGAAGACGAGAAGCTCAAGGCCTTCGCCAGTATTACCTTTGAGGACAGCTTCGTGGTTAGGGGTCTGAAGATTATCGAGGGCGCGAACGGCACTTTCGTGGCCATGCCCAGCCGTCGCAGAAATGACGGAACCTATCAGGACGTGGCCCATCCTGTGAACAATGAAACCCGGCAGAGGATTGAGGCGAGGATACTCGGCGAATATGCCAGGGAACTGAGCCTGGAGCGGGAGGGAAAAGCTCTTGCTTCTTCCGGCACCGATGATTACTAGTCCCTTTGCTGGGGCGTGGACAAGTGGCAAGTCACCAGTTTTTGGTACTGGCAATCGCAGGTTCGAATCCTGCCGCCCCAACCTTTTGATTCTATGATCACCGGCCCTGGCCGGTGATTTCATTTTCACCGTGGAGGGATGAACGAGATGTTCGGGAACCGGGACAATCTGCGTCTGATGTCGGGGAATGCCAGTCAGAGCCTTTCAGTCAGAATTGCCGCTTCCCTGGGGCTTCCACTCACGAAGACCACCGCGGAGAAGTTCAGCGACGGGGAAATCCACCTGCAACTGGGAGAGAATATCCGGGGCGTGGATGCCTTTATCGTGCAGTCCACTCCGGCGCCTGCTGACAACCTCCTGGAACTCCTGATGATGATCGATGCCTGTAAGAGAGCGTCCGCCGATCGTGTTACGGCAGTGATTCCCTACTTCGGCTACGCGCGACAGGATCGAAAGGATCGCCCGCGGGTTCCCATTACGGCGAAGCTCGTGGCCAACCTGATTGCCGGTGCCGGGGCCGACAGGGTTCTCACCATGGATCTTCATGCCCCGCAGATTCAGGGTTTCTTTGATCTTCCTCTCGACCACCTTTTGGCCGCACCGGTTCTTCTCGACCATGTTCGCAAGCTGGATCTGGAGCCGCTGGCCGTGGTCGCTCCCGATGTGGGAAGCGTGAAGATGGCCCGAGCCTTCGCAAAGCGCCTGGGTGCAGACCTTGCGATTGTGGACAAGAGGCGCCCTGCTCCCAATGTGTCCGAGTGTCTGGATCTGATTGGCAGCGTTGAAGAGAAACATGTCATTATCTTCGACGACATGATCGACACTGCCGGAACTCTGGTCGAGGCTTCGAAACTCTGCAAGGATCAGGGAGCCTTGACGGTTCACGCCACCGCCACCCATGCGGTTTTTTCAGGCCCGGCCAAGGACAGGATCGATGAATCGCCTCTTTCCAGCGTTGCCGTGACCGATTCTCTGGGGATAGAGGAATCCAGATTTCCCAGAAATTGCACGGTTTTGGACATTGCCCCCTTGCTTGCCGAGGCAATTCGACGTATTCATAATGCCGAGTCTGTAAGTTCTTTGTTTATTTGACCCCCGGATTTCCGGGACATTGCCAGCTTTCCGTATCCCGGCCATGAGAGCCCGGGGCGGATCGATGAGGAGTGAAATGAAAACCGTATCCCTCAAGGCCCAGAGCCGCCAGGGCAAGGGGAAGTCTGTCACCCGCAAACTGCGTGCTTCCGGACAGATTCCAGGCAACCTCTACGGTGCCGGAGTCCCTTCTGAGTCCATCCAGTTGAACAACACGGAACTGGAAACCATGTTTCGTCTGCACAAGGGCGGGAACTTCCTGATTGAGTTGGAAATCGACGATAATGAAGCGATTCTCACGCTTATCCGGGAACACCAGATCCATCCCGTGAGCCGCAAGCATGTCCACCTCGATTTCCAGCGCGTCCAGCTCGGTCAGAAGTTGAATGTCGACATTCCCATTTACCTGACCGGTGAAGCCATTGGTGCAAAGGATTTCGGTGGCACGGTCGAGCAGGTTCTGCGCAGTGTCAGTGTCAGTTGCCTGCCCCGTGAGATCCCCGACTTCATTGAGATCGATATCAATGAACTCGGAATCAATGACTCTATCCATGTGGGAAGCCTGGATGTTCCCAATGTGGAGTTCCTGGTCGATGAAAGTCAGACCGTCGTCCTCTGTGCGCCTCCGCGCCTGAGTACCGAGGCAGAAGATGAAGAACCCGAAGAAGGCCTGGAAGGGGAAGAGGCTGCTGAGGGTGAGGGCGAAGAGACTGCTGAAGGGTCTTCCAAAGAAGATGCTGAATAGCCTCCTTCGCTTCTTTGCTTCGAAGCGTCTTGACGATCAGAATCTGACCCGGGTCATCCTGGGTCTTGGAAACCCGGGTCGCCGATATCAGGCGACCCGGCACAATTTCGGGGTCATGGTTCTCGGAGACCTTCTTCGCCGCAGGCACCTGACCTTCCTTCCCGGCCGAGGCTCTTTTGAAGGCAGTCGCTTATCCAGTCCCGGAGGCGATGTCCTTCTGGCCAGACCGACGACCTTCATGAACCACAGTGGCCGGGCCGCCCTGGAGATCAGGGATCGAACCGGAATTTCGGCCGATCGCTTTCTCGTTCTCTGTGACGATCTGGACCTTCCATTGGGAAGGATCCGTCTGAAACAGGGAGGGGGGAGCGGGGGGCATCGGGGTCTTGAGTCCCTGATCCGGGAACTGCAAAGTGAAGACTTCCTTCGTTTGAGGATTGGCATCGGCCGTCCCCCGGAGGGAGTCGAAGTAAGCGATTATGTCCTCTCCGCTTTTGACGGGGAAGAACTTGACAGGGGGAGGCGGATTGTCGAATCTGCTGCCGATGCTGTCGAAATGTTTCTGGCTGAAGGGCTGGAGAAGACGGCCATGCGGTTCAATCCCCTGATGATTGAGTCCTGAATAGCAAGAACCACCAACCACAGAGGTAAGCATGGTAATCCCCCTGGTACTGGCCTCCGGCGTTCTCGCCCTCCTGTTTGCGGCCTACAAGTCCTCCTGGGTCAACCGTCAGAACCCCGGAGATGAGAAAATGATGGAGATTGGAAAGGCTGTGCGCGAAGGTGCCATGGCTTTTCTCTCCCGTGAATACAAGGTTCTCGGCATTTTCGTTCTGGCCGTTGCGATCCTTCTCTTCCTGGCGAACCGGGGAGCGGGCAAGGGTCTGGTCGCCGTCTCCTTTGTCGTGGGGGCACTGGCGTCTGGTCTCGCCGGCTATATTGGAATGCGTGTTGCGACGGCCGCGAATACGCGGACCACGCAGGCCGCTCGCACGAGCCTGACAGGAGCCCTGCAGGTCGCCTTTTCCGGCGGTGCTGTCATGGGAATGGCCGTGGTGGGTCTGGGTGTCATCGGGCTGAGTGGGCTCTTCTGGCTCTACGGCGGTTCTTCCGGAACGGCGGATCTGAGCTTTGTCATGGAGATCCTCTCCGGCTTTGCCATGGGTGCCAGCTCGATCGCCCTCTTCGCCCGCGTGGGGGGAGGGATCTACACCAAGGCCGCCGATGTGGGCGCAGACCTGGTGGGGAAGGTCGAGGCAGGCATCCCCGAGGACGATCCCCGCAACCCGGCGACCATTGCCGATAATGTGGGCGACAATGTGGGCGATGTTGCCGGTATGGGAGCGGATCTTTTCGAGAGTTATGTCGGCTCGATCATCGGCGCCATGGTTCTTGCAGCCGGTGCGAGCAGTCTCGCTCCTGAGCTTCGTCTCAACTATGTGTTGCTTCCCCTGGTTCTCGCCGGTGCCGGGATTCTGGTTTCCATTCTCGGGACCTTCTTCGTGAGGGTCAAGGAGGGGGGGAATCCCCAGACTGCCCTGAACATGGGTACCTTCGGTGCTGCGATTCTCATGGTTGTCCTGACCTGGTTCCTTGCTGAGCACTTTGCAGGGGGAACAGGTACCTGGTCAGCCCTGAATATCTTTGGAGCCACTGTCGTCGGGCTGGTGGCCGGAGTTCTTGTGGGGCTCTTTACGGAGTACTACACTGCGGAAAACCGGGGACCCACGCATGCGATTGCCAAGGCCTCCGAGACGGGTCCTGCCACGAACCTCATCAGCGGACTGGGAACGGGAATGCTCTCTACGGCGCTTCCCGTGATTGCCATTGCTTTGGCTCTTAAGTTCTCTTTCCAGTTGGCGGGTCTCTACGGCATCGCGATTGCGGCGCTTGGCATGCTGGCCACCACGGGCATTCAACTGGCCGTGGACGCCTATGGACCCATTGCTGACAACGCCGGTGGCTGTGCCGAGATGGCAGAGCTTCCCGCAGAAGTGCGCGAGCGCACGGACAAGCTGGATGCGGTCGGAAACACGACGGCGGCCATTGGAAAGGGTTTTGCCATTGGCTCTGCAGCCCTGACGGCTCTGGCTCTCTTCTCTGCTTTCAGCCAGACCGTGGGTCTCCGCTACGAGGACACCTCCATTCTGGATCCTTCCATCGTTACGGGACTCCTGATTGGTGCCATGCTGCCCTTCCTCTTTTCCTCCTTCGCCATGAAGGCGGTCGGAAGCGCGGCTTTCGAGATGATTGAAGAAGTGCGTCGGCAGTTCCGTGAGATTCCGGGCCTGCTCGAGGGCAAGGCTCGGGCGGATTACGCCCGCTGCGTGGACATTTCCACGGCCGCGGCCATTCGCCAGATGATTGCTCCGGGACTTCTCGCTGTTCTGACGCCGGTCTTCTTCGGCCTGATCCTGCGCAATCCGGTGATGCTGGCGGGGGTTCTTGCCGGCGTGACGTCCAGCGGCGTGCTGATGGCGCTGTTCATGTCCAATGCCGGGGGTGCCTGGGACAATGCGAAGAAGTACATCGAGGGCGGAAATCACGGCGGCAAGGGCTCGGAAGCCCATCATGCTGCGGTCGTGGGAGATACGGTGGGAGATCCCTTCAAGGATACGGCCGGACCGAGCCTGAACATCCTCATCAAGCTCATGAGCGTGGTGAGTCTGGTTCTCGCACCCTTGATGAAAAACTTCCTCTAAGTCTTTACAAACGCGGAAGATTCGCCTATCTTTTTCTGCCGGGAGCTTCGGCTCCCGGCTTTTTTCAATTCGATCGATGCCTGGCCGCAAGGCGGCCATACCCTGCTTCCGCCAGACGGAAGCCTCATGTCCGAAGGGAGGACGGCATTGAAGGCCTACGAATGCCTTTACATCCTGCATCCGGCCGCCGCTGAGCCGGAACTCAAGCAGTCTGCCGATAAATACGGCAAGATTATCACCGAACAGGGCGGAACCCTGAACAAGACCGACATCTGGGGCAAGCGCGAGTTGGCCTACCGGATCCGGAACCTTACTTCAGGCAACTACATCCTGCTTCGCTTTGAGGGCGACAACAATGTCCTCGATCACCTCAGCCATGGTTTCCGTGTGGATGACCGGGTTTTCCGCAACATGATCACCTATGAAATTCCCGAAGGCACGGGATACAATGATGAGATCATGGTTCTCTCCGAGAAGAAGGAAAGGCCCCGTCGCGGTCGTCGCCGCTTTGAGCGCCGACCCGGTGGAGGCGGTCGTTTTTCGGGGGGTCCCCGACGTGATGAGGGCGATCGCCCCCGTCCGCCAAGAGAGGAAACTGCAGCCCCGCCCCAGGTGGCCCCTGCGGAGGCAAGCGCTCCTGCGAGCGACAGCCCCGAGAATCCCAGTGCTGGAGGTGAGGAATAATGGCCAGAGTCCGACGCAAGAAGAAGCCGCGCAAACAATATGGACGGAAAAAGGTCTGTAAGTTCTGTGTGACCAAGCTTCACGACCTCGACTACAAAAACCATGAACTTCTCGGTCGTTTCATGAATGACCGGGGAAAGATCGCCCCTCGCCGCGTCACGGGAACCTGTGCACATCATCAGCGCACCCTGGTCAATGCGATCAAGCGTGCCCGCTACGTTGCGCTGCTGCCCTACACCCGTGAACACTGGCGATAGCGGCAAGGAGGCGAACAATGGATATCATTTTGCTGCAACATGTCGAAGGCCTCGGTGATCGCGGGGAAATTGTCAAGGTTGCCCGCGGTTACTATCGCAACTATCTCGGCCCGAAGAAGCTTGCCATGCTGGCCACGGATGGCAATCGTCGGCGCATGGCGGAGGAAGAGCGAGTTCGTGTCCTTCGTTCCAAGAAGCATCGGGATCTGTCCGGAAAGGCGGCCGAGGAACTCAACGGTCTTGAACTGGAGTTCCGCATGAAGGTTGGCGAAGACGGACAGCTCTTTGCTTCGGTGAATGCCCTAAAGATTGCCCAGGAACTGGGTCGTCTCGGCAAGAAGGTGGCATCGAAGAATGTTCTTCTTGAAGAGCCGATCAAGGCCCTGACGGAGGAAGCCGTGGATGTTGCGATCCGTTTCCCTCATGAGGTGACGGCTCAGGTCAAGGTCTCAGTAGTCAAGGAGTAGCTTTTTCCAGGGAGGGATTCCGGGTGGAACTGCCTCGGCACATTTTCCGTGAATATGACATTCGCGGCCTTGTGGGAGAGGAACTGCAGCCCGGGAGCTACCGCCAGATCGGGGCGGCTCTTGGCGCCCGGTTTCTCGCAGAAGGAGCCAGGGAGGCCGTCATCGGCCACGACAACCGGCTTCACTCTCCCGAACTCTATCAGGCTCTTTCCGAGGGCATCCGCTCCACGGGACTGGATGTCCTCGGTCTGGGTCTTCTCCCCACACCGGCTCTCTACTACGCCCTTGCCCGCAGGGAGGGGGGATGTGGAGCCGTGGTCACCGCAAGCCACAATCCTCCCGAGTACAACGGGCTGAAGATTGTTTCCGGGGGAATGGCCCTTTCCGGAGATGCGATTCGCTCTCTTCGCGATGAGGCCATGGGTCCTCTGCCCGAAGGAGACGGGGCTTGGCGCGAGGATGATATTCTCGACGAATATGTCGGGAATCTCCTCGGCAATCTCAAGACGGAACGACCTGTCCGGGTCGTGGTGGACTGTGCCAACGGAACGGCCGGGACCGTAGCCCGCCGCCTCTTTGAAGGACTGGATGCCCGCGCGGAGTTTCTCTATGAAGAACCCGACGGCACCTTTCCCAATCATCCGGCCGACCCGGTGGTCGAGGCGAACCTCCAGGACCTGATTGTCCAGGTGCGACGCAGCGGCGCGGAACTGGGGATTGCCTTTGACGGCGACAGCGACCGGCTCGGAGTCGTCGATGCCGAGGGCCGGATTCTCTGGGGAGACCAACTCCTGGCACTTTACTCCCGCAGTCTGCTGAAAGAGCATCCCGGCGCGAAGGTGATCTTCGAGGTGAAGTGTTCCCGCGCCCTGGCCGAAGATATCCGCGCCCACGGGGGCGAGCCCCTGCTCTGGAAAACCGGCCACTCCCTGATCAAGGCCAAGATGAAAGAGGAGAAGGCCCTTCTGGCAGGGGAGATGAGCGGGCACCTCTTCTTTGCTGACCGCTACTATGGCTTCGATGACGCTCTCTACGCGGCGGGACGCCTTTTGGAGATTCTCTCAAAAAGCGACATCAGCCTGGGAGAAATGCTCTCCGATCTTCCGCATTACGAATCCACACCCGAAATGAAGATTGCCTGTCCCGACGACCAGAAGTTCGAGATCGTCGAAGCACTTCGAAAGAAACTGGCCGGGAAGCACAATGTCATCGACATCGATGGAGTGAGACTGGAAATGCCCGAGGCTTGGGGATTGGTTCGGGCTTCCAATACCAGCCCGGTTCTCGTCCTTCGCTTTGAGGGCAGGGACCAGGACAGTCTCGATGAGGTCCGGGAACTGGTGATGGCAGAACTCGAGACCCTCTTGCCGGAGGAGGGCTGATGGCGACTCACCTGATCCTTCTTGCAGGCGGCAAGGGAAGCCGCTTCTGGCCCCTGAGCCGGAGCGCAAGGCCCAAGCAACTCCTGCCCCTGCTCAGCGAGAAGAGTCTCCTTCGGGAAACCTGGCTCCGCGTTCGTCCCCTGGCTCCCCCCGAAAGAATCTGGGTGATTGGCTCCCGCTCTCTGGAGTCGGCCTGTCTGAAGGAACTGCCGGAACTTCCCCGTGAAAACTATGTCGGAGAGCCTGTGGGAAGGAACACGGCGGCCGCCATTGCTCTGGGTCTGGCCCGAATCCTCCGCAGGGATCCTCGCGCCCGCATCGCAGTCTTTCCCACCGACCACTACATTGCTGACCGACAGGAGTTTCTTGCCCTGTGCCGCAGTGCCCTGAGGGAAACAGCGAATCGCTCCATCCTGACTCTCGGGATTCTGCCCGACCGTCCGGAGACCGGTTACGGCTACATTGAAACCTCATCCAAAGCCCGAGGCCGGACCGCCCGAAAGGTTCTGCGATTTCGCGAGAAACCGTCGGCGGCTCTTGCCCGCAAGTTTTTGGCCACGGGCAAGTTCCTCTGGAACAGCGGGATGTTCTTCTTCCAGGGGGATCGCATGAAGGAGGCTTTCATCGAGCATCTTCCCCAACTTTGGGAGTCAGTGGAAGAGTTGGCCTCGGAGGACAAGGATGCCCGTTTCCGGAGAGCGCTCCAGAGGGTCTATCCTCAGTTGCCTTCCCATTCCTTTGATGTGGGTATCATGGAGAAGGTGTCCGGGGTGAAGGTTCTTCCGGCCCGCATGGGCTGGAGTGATGTCGGAAGTTGGGAGGCTCTGGGCGAGCTTCTGCCCGAAGACGAAGAGAACCGGGGAAGAGGGGAGATCCTCTCTCTCGACTCCCGGGACAATGTGGTCTATTCTCCAGAGGGTCTGGTGGCTCTTCTGGGAGTGAAGAATCTGGTCGTGGTTCGGGACGGGGAACGCGTCCTGGTCTGCGACCGAAAACGAGTTCAGGAATTACGAAAACTGGTGGAACGGCTCGAATCCGAGGGCCGGACCGAGCATCTCTGATTGGGAGGAATGATGAAAAAGACCTGCATTCTCAGCCTGCTTCTGCTCCTGTTTCTGGGAGCCTGTGGAGAAAAAGCCAGCGAGGGAGACAGTGTCGTCCTTGCCACGATTGGTGACGAGACGATTACCCAGTCGGATTTCGATGCGGAGCTTGAGAAGGTGCCGCCCTTCCAGCGGCGGGACATGGAAACTCCCGAAGGCCGCGCAAAGTTTCTGGAAAGAATGGTGGAGATGGAGGCCCTCTATCTTGCAGCCAAAGATGCCGGCATGGAAGGGGATGAGGATGTGGTCGCAGAACACGACTACGCCGTCCGCCAGATCATGATGAAGCATTACTACAAGAAGCACATCGAGGCTGCGGCAAAGCCCGGGGATGAGGACATCGCCGATTACTACGAATCCCATGCAGAGGAGTTCGTCCTGAAGGCGAAGGTTCACGCGCGGATGATCCTGTCGAAGTCGGAAGATCGGTCTCGGGAAATCGCAAAGAAGCTGTCTGGAGGCGCAGACTTCCTGCTCCTTGCTTCCGAAGAGAATGAGGATCCCGCTCTTTCCGCCGAGTCCGGTGACCTGGGTTGGTTCACCCGCGATGGTTATGTGCGGAGTGTCGGGGTGAAACAGGAATTCACGGATCTCGTTTTCGCACAGGAAATCGGCTCGATCAGCGACCCCATTGAAATCGAGAACATTGGTTGGGCCATCGTTCTTCTGGAAGAGCGGGAGGATGCGCGGCAGCAGGATCTGGAGGAAGTCCGTTCGGAGATCATTCGCCGTCTGGAGCCCAAGGCTCGCGAAAAGATGTACCGCGACAGTCTGGATGCCCTGAAAGAGAAATACAATGCCGAGATTTTCCCCTCCGGGAAGCTGCAGGTCGGAGATCCGGAGGAACTCTTTCTCCTCGCCCAGGATACAAAGGATCCGAGAAAACGGATTGATTACTATCGCCAGCTTCTCGAGCAGTTCGGCGATTCCGAGCAGGCGGACCGGGCGCAGTTCATGATCGGCTTTGTCTTCTCGGAAGAGCTTCAGGACACCCTGCAGGCGAAGAGCGCCTTCGAGGCCTACCTTGAAAAGTACCCCGAGAGCGATCTTGCCAAGGATGCGAAGTACATGCTTGATGCGCTCTCAGGTGTGGCCCTGCCCCTGGAACCCTAGAGGAGACCGATGCCCTGTCGCCCGGTCGGTGACAAGAAACCTGTTCTGGAAGCCGGAGTCTGGCTTGCCCCCGGAGCCTGGCTTTCGGGGGAGGTCTTCCTTTCCGAGAGGGTCAATGTCTGGGACGGCGCGGTGATTCGGGGCGATCTTGCCCCCATCCGGATCGGCAGGGAAACGAACATCCAGGATGCGGTTGTCCTTCATGTGGACGATGACTTCCCCCTGACGATCGGCGCCCGATGCACGGTGGGCCATTCTGCCATTCTCCATGGTTGTGACATTGAGGATGAGGTTCTCATCGGCATGGCTTCGATTGTCATGAACGGTGCCCGTATCGGCCGGGGCAGCCTGATTGCTGCGGGGGCTTTGGTGAGAGAAGGAAGCGTGATCCCGCCCTTCAGCCTGGTGGCCGGACTTCCCGCCCGTATCCTGCGACAATTACCGGAAGAGGAAACTCTGGAAGAACGAGCGGCTTCGGTGGAGCGTTACCTCTCCATGGTCGCTGCCCACGAGGGAGCGCAGCCATGAGATTCCGCTTCCTGTTTCTTCTGCTGCTGCTTCTTCTTACTGCCTGCACGGTACGCAAGCCGGGTCTTGACCGACGGGCAGAGTTGGAGGAGAGAGAGATTCGCCATGAGGCGATTCGGGAAGCGTCCCGGCAGGGACTGGAACTCGAGGCTCGTACCCTGAGCATCCAGTTTCTTGAGGACTTCCCCGAGGATCTGGCCTGTCCCTCGCTTCACCTGTTTCTTGCCCGGACCTATCAGGAAGAGGCAAAGTTTGACCTTTCCCTTCACCACCTGGGCTTGCTCGAAGAGCAGTATCCAAAGAGCCGGGAAAACCTGGAGGGCCGCATCCGTCGAGCGGAGCTTTTTGCCCGAAGGGGAATGCCGCTCCGCTCGGCCACGCTTCTGGACCGCTGGCTGGAGGACTGGCCTGCGTCGGCAGAGAGGGAAGAGGCTCTCCTTCTTCTTCAGGATCTGGTGAACCGGGGACTGGATGAAAACGGGCTTCGCGAGTTTCGCCGTCGTCGCCCCGATTCTCCCCGGACAGCAAGAGCGGCTCTGGCTCTTGCGGAGATCCTGATTCGGGAACTTCGTCCTGCGGAGGCTCGCCCGATTCTTGCCTCGATTCTGGAGGATCCATCCCAGGGCCCGCTTCATCCCCGCTGTGTGGAACTCTTGAGTGCCATGGGCCTGAGCCTTCCGGGGATGGAGGATGTTCCCGATGCCGAGGTGCAGGTGAACCGGATTGGAATTCTGGCCCCTCTCAGCGGCCGCTTCAGCGTGTACGGCGAGGCTTTTCTGGAAGGTGCCCGCATGGCTCTTTCCCGTTTCAACGCTGAGTATCTTGCCAACTACGAAATGCTGGCTTCCGATACTCGCGGCGAACCGGTTTCCGCAGCTCTTGCCTCCCGGGACCTGATCAGCCGGCAGGGAGTGGTGGCACTTCTCGGAGAGGTGCTGACCAACCCGACGGTCTCGGCGGCTGTGGAAGCCAATGCGCGACAGGTTCCCCTGCTCTCGCCTTCTGCCACGGCCGAGAACATCCATGAGGTCGGCGACTGGGTCTTCCAGAACAGCATCACCAGTGAAGCGCAGGTGCTGGCTCTGGTGCGCTTTGCCTTCTACGAAGGTCTGGCGGCTCGCTATGCCGTTCTCTATCCGAGGCAGGGCAATGGTCAGGACCTTGCGCACTACTATGCTTCCATCGTGCAGGAACTGGGGGGCGAAATTGTAGCAAGCGTTCCCTATGAAGTGGGCATGACCGATTTCAGTCGCCCTCTGGAAGAAATCCGGGACGCCCAGCCGGAGGTTCTCTTTGTCCCGGGCGAGATCGATGAACTTCTCATGATCGTGCCCCAGTTGGCCTTTCACGATATCTACGGACAGATTCTTGGGAACGAATCCTGGAACTCCCGTCGCCTGGCCCGAATGGGGGGAGACCGCATCGAGGGAGCGATCTTTCCCAGTGACCTGCTCCTGCAGAGGGATCGTGCCCATTACGAGGATTTCCTGACACTCTGGGAGCGTCGTCATTCCGGGACTCCCAATCCAATTGCCGCCCGCAGTTATCTTGGCATGATGAGCCTGCTGGAATTGCTTGAGGGCGGCGCAGAATCAAGAGATGAAATCCGCGATCAACTCGCTCTGCGTTTCTCGGACTGGGGGGATGAGGAATTGAGAACCCTGCAGCTTTCCAGCCAGGTGACCCTGATGACCGTACAGGACGGGAAGATCGGGAGTTTCGGGGACAGCGAATTATTCGAGATCCCCGAGTAGAGTTTCTTGTCAGCATTCCCCGCTCCGTGATATTCTGCCCGCGTCACCCTGACGAAAGGGCTTCCCGTGAAGCAGATTCGACAGGCCTTGCAGGCGATTCCCTCGGTGGATCTCCTGCTGGCAAGCCCCGCGTTTCAGTCTCTGGAGCGGCGCTGGGGCCGGGAGTATCTGAAAAACCACCTTCAGATCTGCCTGGAGCAATACCGACGGGATCTCCGCGAGGGGAGGCAAAAGCCCCTGACTCGCGAGGAGATTCTCGGGGATCTGTCCCGTGACTGGGCTTCCTCCTGGAAGAATCTGGCCCTTGCTCCCACGCGCCGTGTTCTCAATGCCAGTGGTGTTCTTCTGCATACGAATCTGGGGCGCGCTCTTCTTTCCCCCCGCGCAAGGAAGGATGTCGCCACGGCGGCTTCCCGTCCGGTGGATCTGGAACTGGATCTGGAAACGGGTTCCCGTGCTTCCCGCCTGAGAAAGGTACAGTCTCTCCTGAAGGCCTGGTCCGGGGCAGAGGATGCTCTGGCCGTGAACAACAATGCGGCGGCCCTGACTCTTGCCGTGGACACGCTGGCCCGTCGTCGTCGCCTCCTGGTCTCCCGGGGAGAACAGGTGGAGATTGGCGGCAGTTTTCGCCTTCCTGAAATCCTCGAAAGATTTGCGGGCAGCATGGTGGAACTGGGTACTACCAATCGCACGAGGCTTTCGGACTATGCCTCGGCAATTCGCCGCAAGGGCGATGTGATCCTGAAGGTTCACCGAAGCAACTTCCGCCAGATCGGGTATGTGGAGGAAGCAAGTCTGGAAGAACTCGTGACTCTGGGGCGGGAAAAGGGATCGCCGGTCATCTACGATCTTGGCAGTGGCCGTTTTGACGAGGGCATGGACTGGCTGGATGAGCCGACGATCTCCGATGCTCTCTCTGCCGGACCCTCCCTGATCAGCTTCAGCGCAGACAAGGTTTTCGGAGGCCCTCAGGCCGGACTTGTTCTGGGAGAGGCAAAGATCATCGATGCCATGAGAAAGAACCCGCTGGCTCGTGCTCTTCGCCTGGACAAGCTCAGCCTGGCGGCTCTTTGCGCCACGATTTCCGGGCGCATGGAAAAGGATGGAGAGCTGCCGACCCGAAGTCTCTTGAGCAGGAACCGAAAGGAACTGGATCAGCGAGCCAGGACTCTGGCCCGCATGATCCGCGAGGAAAAGATCTCCGGCCTGCGCCTTCGCAGGGTGGAAAGCGAGGCAAGAAGTGGTGGAGGGGCGGCAGCCGAAGATGTATGGCCCAGCGCGGCTTTACAGATTCAGGTTCGTGGCTTGAAGGCCGGCAGGCTTTCCGCCCTCCTTCGCAAACAGAATCCCTCCCTGCTCGGAATTGTGAGCAAGGAGGAGTTCAGTCTGGACCTTGCGGCTCTTCAGGAAGATGAGTTGCCTCTGGTCGTGAAGGCCCTCCGGAAGGCAATCAAGGAAAGGGGGAATCCGTCATGAGTGATCAGGAGTTTTCCTCCGACGGGGATATTGCTCTCGAGAAACTCCGGGAGGCGATTGACGCAAGTGCTCCAGCAGACCACGGCGCACTGATCCTGCTGGAAGTCAATCCGGGGCCCTTTGGAGACACCCTGCGAATGATCGAGGAACTGGGCCGGGCCTGGGAGTCGGAAGGCAAGCGGGTGCTGGTCGTGGATGCCCATCCGGAAGATCCCTTCCTTGCTCCCTTTTTGCCGCTCGAATCCGAGGGCTTCTCCGAGATTCTTCACTATGGTCTGGGTCCCGATGCAGTGGTTCGCCGCCTGGAAGGCTTGCCCTGTCTCTGGATTTCAGCAGGAACCCTGGGCAGCCTCTCGCTGGAGGATCCCGCAGAACCTCGCAGAACCCTCAAGCGCCTTGTGAGTCGGGCAGAGCGTGTTCTCCTCTTGGCAAGCCCGGGGAATCAGGAAGGCTGGCTTCCTCTCTTCCGCGAAGCCTCCAGCTTCCGTTTCCGCAGAAGCGAGGAAGCTCCCTCAGAGGAAAGTCCTGCTCCGCTCTCTCCTCCTCCCTCCAGCGAGTCCGGGGATGTGGAAAAGGAGACTCCCCGCGAGCGCTGGGGGCATCGTCACTGGCCCTACTTCCTGATCGTGGTAGTCCTGATGATCTGGGCTGCCTGGTATTTTCTTCAGGACCCGGAGCGGGGCAACAGGGAAGAACGCACAAGCATGGTTCTGCCGCCGCCCGATCCCCTCTCCGTGGAGGAGGACAGGATTGCGGAAGTACCGCCTCTCCAGACAGAGAATATCCTGCTGCCGGAGGAGCCCGCCACTCCCGTGATGGAGGAGGAAACCTCCTTGCTGGAGAGCTTCTCCGTGCCGGAAGAAGAAGAGCCGGCTTATTCCGGTTTTGAGGAAATGGAGCTACTCCCGGAACAGCAAGAAGACAAGGTATCCGAGTCCACTACTCCTTCTGAGCCTGAAAAGACAAGGCCTGAAGTGGTCGAGGCTCCCAAAACCGCCCCCTGGCCGGTTCAGAGGCGCAAGGAAGGGCGCAGTTCCTGGAAAACTGCGCTTGACCACGAGGGTAGCTTTCACGTACACGTGAGTTCTTATCGTGACAGTTCCCGGGCGCTTCGAGACCTTGCCGATGAGCGTTTCCCGGAGCAGATCATCGTGATTCGCAGAGCCAGGGTTGGAGACCGCGACTGGTTCCGGATTTGTGTCGGAGAGTTCGAGGAACTCTCCGCGGCCTGTGCATTCCGGGATTCCCTCCTCGATGAGGCGGGACTGGATTACTGCGCAATTGGCATCAACCCCGTTGAGTAACGGGAAGAACGGAGTGGAATGCGCCTGACTCGTCTCGAAATGCTTGGCTTCAAGTCCTTCATGAACAAGGGCGATCTTCGTTTTGAAGAGGATGTCACCGCCATCCTCGGCCCGAACGGATGTGGCAAGAGCAATATCGTCGATGCAATACGCTGGGTTCTCGGAGAGCAGAGCGCAAAGCTTCTTCGGGGAAGCAAGATGGAGAATGTCATCTTCCAGGGCACTCGCCGTCGCCCGCCCATGGGTTTTGCCGAAGTAACCCTGACCTTTTCCGGGGCCAGTGAAACACTGCCCGTGGACTGGGACGAGTTCAGCATCAAGCGCAGAGTCAACCGTGGCGGGGGAAGCGAGTACTTCCTCAATGGAAAACCACATCGCCTTCGGGACATCCACGATCTTCTCTCAGGAAGCGGGCTTGGAAACCACGCCTATGCCATTATCGAACAGGACATGGTCAAGAGCATTCTCTCGGACAATGGCGAAAAGCGTCGCGTGCTTTTCGAAGAAGCCAGCGGCATTCTCAAGTACAAGCTCCGCCGCAAGGAGAGCCTGTCACGGATGAAGTCGGTGGAAGAAGACCTGCTCCGCATCGATGACATTCTGGAGGAACTGGGGAAACAGGTTCGCTCCCTCAAGTACCAGGTGGGCCGGGCCCGCAGTCACCAGCGCCTTCAGGAGGAGCTTCGTTCCGTGGAGATTCACGGTAGCTCCCAGGAACTTCACGGGATGTGGAAGCGGGATCGCACACTAAGCCGCAGTCAGGACAATCTGAATATCGAGTCGAGTGAAGAGAGCGGGAAGCTTTCCGGACTCGAAGAGGAAATCTCCCGCATTGAGCTCTCTTTGCTTGATAGGGAAAACCGCTACCGGAAAGAGCGGGAAGACTGGGATCAGGAGTCCGCGAAGCTTCGCAAGCGCGAGGAAGAAATCGTAATTCTGGAGGAGAAGATTCGTTCGGAGAATCGCCGGGCGGAGGATCTGTCCCAGGAGCGGAAGATTGCCCGCGATTCCATGGAGCGCAATGAGACTGCCGGCAGTGAAATCAGGCAGGAGAGCGAAACGCTGGAAGCGGAGCTGAAAGAGGCTGGAGAAAAACTGGCCGAGAGCCGGGACCAACTGAAAGTGCTGGACGAAGAGTATCGGACTTCTCGCGATCGGCTTCTTCGGGAAAAGCAAACTCGCCTGAACTTTGCCCAGAGCAGGGCAGAGGCGGGAGGCGAGGTGCAGAGACTGGAGGAGCGCCTTCGCCAGCTCAGCGAAGATCTGGCATCTCTTTCGGGCGAAGAAAACGAACTGGGTCGTCAGGAGAAAGAGCTTCGCAATCAGGCGACGGAAGCCCGCAGTCACCTTGAAGAGAGTGACCGGGAAAGGGAGAAACTGGAGACCCTGCGGGAGAAGAAGACCGGGCAGAAGGAAGAAGGAGAGAAAGAACTGAAGCAGGCACAGGAACTGCTTCGATCTCTGGAATCCGAAGAGAAGGAACTCCAGTCCCGCCGCGATCTTCTCATGCGCCTTCACAAGGAACGGGAAGGGATGCCCGAAGGCTCCCGCCGGCTTCTGAAAGAGGAGAACAGCGCAAGGGAGATTCGCGGGACTCTCTCCGACCTTCTCCAGATTGATCCCGGCGACCGGGAAATCTTTGAACTGGCTCTTTCCTCATCCCTTGATGCCCTTGTTCTGGATCATCAGGAGAAAGCTCTGCCCTGGCTGGATTCCCTGCGCCGGGAGGATGGGGGCCGTGCCCTGATTCTGGAAACCCGTGGCGAGGCGCGTGAAGGCAAATCTATTGAGGGACTTCGCCCCCTGCTGGATCTGGCGCGACCGGAGGAATCCCTTCGTCCGACACTCTCCCGACTCCTGTGGAACACCTATCTTGCCGCGGACACCGACTCTGCCCTGAAAGCCAGTCGCTTTCATCCGGACATTCGTGTTCTGACCCGGGAGGGCCTGCTCGTCGATTCCCGGGGAATCCTCTCCGGGGGGAGCAAGCCTTCGGCAGCATCAGCACTGGCCCGCGAAGAGGAAATCGAATCTCTGGGCAGACAGATTGGCGACATCGGTCCCCGGAAGCAGAGTGCGGAATCCCGGCAGGGCGAACTGGAGAGATCCATCACTTCCCTCTCCGATGAGATTCGGAGTCTGGGGGAACAGATTCGGGAGGCCCGCGAAATTGTCTCCCGCCACGAGCTGGAGAAGACCCGTCTGGAAACCCGCCTTCACCGTCTCGGGGAAGAATTGCAGGGCGTAAAAGAAGAACATCGTTTGCGCAAGGGTTCTGAAGGTACGATGAAGGATGCCTTGCAGCAGGCGGAGATGGATCTCCGGGACTTCCACGGCAAGGAGACTCCGGGAGAAGAGAACCTGGAGGAGTTGGAATCCCGGGTGCAGGACCTGGAGTCACTTCGGGACCGGTCGCAGGCGGAATTGTCCGACCTTCGCCTGGAGCATACGAGAATTGCCGGTGAGGGGGAGAAGCTTCGTCTCCGCGAGCAGTCCCGCGAACGGGAAGAGGATCAACTTGGCGAGAGGATCAGGCGCAGCGAGGAGGGGATCCGCGAGAGCGGGGACCGGGCTCAGGAAGCCCTTGCCCGCAAGGAGGAACTCTCACAGGGTTTGTCGGAGAGACAGGATGAAATCGAGAAACTCCGCAGTGGAAGCGACCAGCGCCTAGAGGAAATAAACTCATTCCGGGAAGCCCAGCGTGAGAAACAGGAAACGGCGAAAACCCTGCGGGATGCCCGGCATCAGAAAGAACAGACCGCCCACGAACTGGAGATCGAGCGGAGCACCCTGAAGGTTCGTATGGAGACACTCTGCGAGACAATTCTCGACAAGTACGGGATCGATCTGGATCCCTCTCGTGGTCCTTCTCTGGATGAGGAAACCCCGGAAGCTCCCGAGGGGAAAACCCTTCACGAGCATGTGGAGGAACTGAAAGAGAAAATCCGCAGACTCGGTAATGTGAACCTCCTCGCTCTTGACGAATTCGAGGAAGCCAATGAGAGATACCAGTTCCTCATCAAACAGAAGGAAGATCTGGAGGAAGCCCGCAAGGGGCTGATGGAAACCATTCGGAAAATCAACAAGGAAGCTCGCGAGCGTTTTGATGAGACCTTCAGCATCGTCCGAAAGAACTTCATCGAGATCTTCACGGCTGTTTTCGATGGGGGAGAGGCCGATCTCGCCTATTCCACCGATGAGGATCCTCTGGATGCGGAGATTGTGATTACAGCTCGCCCCCGGGAGAAGAGCATTGCCGACATCAGCCAGCTTTCCTCGGGAGAGAAGACGCTTACGGCCTTGTCCATTCTCTTTGCCATCTACCTGAGTAAGCCCAGCCCCTTCTGCGTCTTTGATGAAGTGGATGCTCCGCTTGATGACGCAAACATTGTGCGCTTCCTGCGTCTCATCCACCAGTTCAGCAAGGACACCCAGTTCCTGTTGATCACACACAACAAGAAGACCATGGAAGCGGCAAAGCACCTCTTCGGGGTGACCATGGAAGAAAGCGGGGTTTCGAGAATCGTCAGCGTGGCCTTTGATGAACTTCCCGAGGATCTGGATAGGGAGCCCCTGATTGCGGGCAAGGGAGCCTGATTGGGTATTCCCTCCTTCCTGCGTGGGATCATCCCATCCGGGAAGGGGGCTTTCCTCCGCCTTCCCCTTCCTCCCTCCCCAGCTTTTTTCGTTTTGGTTTTTCTAACCGTGTTGGCCATCTGGTGGCCGGCCCTTTCTACATCCTTCAGTCTCGATGACCTTGGCTTCCTGCTCAAGGCTTCGGAGATCGAGGGAGAGTGGGAGGGAATTCGAAGGCTGCTTTCCGTGCAGCTCTTTTTTGAAACAGGCTGGACACTGTTCGGCAACAATCCCCTGCCCTGGCACATCCTGCTTCTGGTTTTTCATGCCATCAATGCCAGTCTGCTGGCAGTTCTGGCTCTTCGGTGGGGACTCTCCCGGAAGGCGGCCGCCTATTCCTCCCTGATCTTTCTGTCTTCTCAGGTGGCCTTTACTCCCATTCACTGGGTCAGCGGTTTCCAGGAACTCTCAATGAGTTTCTTTGCCCTTCTTGCAGGCCTGGCCCTGATTCCCCGTCTGCGTTATTCTCTTCCCTTGGCATTTCTCTTTGCTCTGGCATCCTTGCTCTGTAAGGAGTCTGCGCTCTTGCTCCTCCCCATGCTGGGATTTCTGTTTCCCCTTTCGCAAAGAGACCGGGTCATTCTGATTCTCGGGGGCCTTCTCCTGGGGACAACCCTCCTGTTCCTGTCGGGAAGCCTCAACCCGCGTCCTCCCGGGGATCCCTACGAGACAGCCCTGGGTCTGAATCTCCTGTGGAACTTTCTGGGCTACCTTGCCTGGCTTGTTTCCTTTCTGGATCCATTTCCGGATCGTCTTCCCGAAATGCAGCCGGGTCTCGCACTTCGGGGCTTCCTTCCCCTGCTTCTGGCGGGAATCCTTGCCTGGCGATTCCGTGGAATTCGCCGCCCCCTGTTCACCGGACTTCTGGCCTTCCTGCTTCTTTTGCTGCCGATCCTTCCCCTTCTGCGGCACAGTTACCTCTACTACCTCTATCTGCCTGTTCTGCCTCTTTGTCTGCTCGCAGGAGCAGGCTTGGATCTGCGGGGAGATACCTGGACCCGGCTCGCTATTCCCCTTCTTCTCGCATTTCTCTTTCTCGGCGCCTGGCAGTCCTCGGAGAGAAGAACCATGATTCTCGAGCGGGATCTTCTGGCGGATCCCGTGATTCGCTATGCAGGGCTACTGGACAACGCTCTTCACTCACTGGATTCTTCGGGGGAAGCGATCCGGGGGGACCTGCGCATCATTGCCCCCTTTCTGAGTGAAGCAGTCAGTCTGGGAAGTGCTTCTCGCAATTCGTCTGCTGCAGTGGCGAGGGTCCGCTTCCTTCCCCTTCAGAAAGCTCTTCTGGAAGGGAAGGCCTTGCGGCTTTTTTATCCCGAACTGCGCTCTGCGGCCTTTCTTCATAATCTGGAAGAAGAGGATGACTGGACTTCCTGCAACTTCTGGTGGACTCACGGGCCGGGTTTTCTGGACTACCTGGGGGAAGGGGAGGCTGGAAGGAGAAATCTGGCGGCTCTCTACGCCCGACATGGTGAGTATCAGAAGGCAGAGCGGGAAATGAAGGCGGTCTTTCATCAACTGGAACGGATGTCCGGCGGGGACAGGGGAGATGCAGCGGCTGTTCCCGAAGAACTGCGGGGGAACTAGCGGAGGAGATCCGCGGCGTCGAACTTTTCGGGGATTCTCCAGGCTTCCGTTTCCGAGTCGTCGGCAAGGGGACGAACTTCCAGGATTTCCTTCCGGTCCTGTCCCCGTACTTCCACGCGGACGGTTTCTTCCTTCCGGCCCTTTCCGTAGCGAGCCACCATGGAGGCCATGATTTCCAGCTGTTCCGCTACCGGTTCCTGTTCCGTGAAGCTCTCCACGATGGCCAGAGGACCGGAGTGATCGAGAGCCTCCAGAAAGAGAGCCTCCGGGTAGAAGTGATGGAGGAAATTGTTCTCCGCTTCTTCCCTTCCAATGATCAGCTTGAAATCCGGTGACAGGCGAAAGTGGCGACCGACCTTCAGCAGAAGGGTCCCCTTTTCGTCGGGTTTCCCGCCCTCGGGGAGATGCCGAATGAGATCGTAAAAACGGGAGGCGTAGATTTCATCTGTCAGGAAACAGCAGCCTCCCGCCGGGCTGGGAATGTCCTGAAGGCCGGCCTCTTCCGCCCGAGCCATCTGCTGCTTTCGACTGCGCCCCTGGATACGAAGCAGTTGCTCCCGATCCACGAGCCCCTCTTTCTCCACGAGAGTGGGGGCCAGCAGTTTTGCAGACAGGGGCCGAAGGAGACGGCCTTCCAGGCCGGCGTCCTTCTCCACGATTTTCATGGCACGCAGATGCTGGCTCATGGGTCGCTGCCCGAGTACTTCCCCGGTAAAGACGAAATCTGCCCCTTCTTCCTCCATGATTTTCGCTGCGGCCCGGAGCATGTAGGCTCGACAGTCGATGCAGGGATTCATGTTCGCGCCATAGCCGTGCCGCGGCTTGAGGATGATCTCCATGTAGTCCTTGGAGATGTCCACCACGCGCACGGGGACTTTCAGGTCGCTTCCGGCGCGGAGGGCTTCGTTGCGAAGCCTGCGGGGATCCTGTTCGGAGCCGAAAGAAGCCATGGCTCGATGATGGTCGCTTCGGCAAAAACCGGTGGAGAAGTTCACGGCAAGAACCTCGATGCCCTGTTCCCGAATCACATGGACGGCCAGGGTGCTGTCCAGTCCGCCGGAAACCAGACCGATGGCTCGAACGGTCCTGCCCTCAGCAGTTCTGCGGATGGGGAGATCAGAAGACATCGTTCCTCTTTCGGATTCTCAGGCGGGTCAGGGAGCCTTCCTCTTCCATGCTCAGCAGTTCCTGATCCTGGGCCTGACACCAGGCGGGCAGATCCATGCGGACACCGATATCATCGGAGACTATTTCCAGAATGTCCCCGATTTCCAGTGCCTTGAGGGCTTCTGCGGTTTTTGTCACCGGGACGGGACAAAAGGTGCCGCGCGTGTCCAGCTGTGTTTCCATAGAGGATTCCTTTCCTGATCTCAAGGTATCCCCTTTGGGAGCATTTGCCAGTAGCCCGCTTGACAATCCTCCCGAGAATCGTAAGCTTGTTCCGTGAGCCTTCGGGGCGGGGTGCAATTCCCCACCGGCGGTGAAGGGCTTCGGCCCTCAGCCCGCGAGCGGTTTCGGCTGCTGATCCGGTGTAATTCCGGAGCCGACGGTAAGAGTCCGGACGGGAGAAGGCAATGGGACGGGTCCCTGGACCCTTCGTCCTCCCTTGCCCCCTACCCCGGAGTCTCCTCCGGATTTTCTTTGGGAGCAGGATGAATCAGCTGAACAAGGATACTGTCTGGATGCGCCGAGCTCTGGAGCTTGCCTCTCGCTGTGGTCCGGAGGTGGAGCCGAACCCGCGGGTCGGGGCTCTTCTGGTTCGTGATGGACGGCTGATCGGCGAAGGCTGGCATCGTGCTCTGGGCAGCGCCCATGCCGAGATCGAGGCCCTATCCTCCTGCACGGAAGATCCTCGGGGATCGACTCTCTATGTGAGTCTGGAACCCTGCCACCGAAGCGGACTCACTCCTCCCTGTACGGATGCGATTCTGAAAGTGGGCATCTCCCGCGTGGTTTATGCCTTGGATGATCCCAATCCCGCAGAGTCCGGTCGCTCCGCCCACCTATTGCAGGAAGCGGGGCTGGAGGTTCAATCCGGGATACTGGAAGAAGAGGCCCGGGAGCAGAACCGGATCTACCTGCGCAATCAGGAGAGCGGGCGTCCCTGGGTCTGCCTCAAGACCGCCGGCAGTCTGGACGGCAAACTGGACGCGGGCCCGAAAGAAAATCGCATCGTCAGTGGCGAGGAGTCCCGTCGTAGTGTTCATGTCCTTCGTTCGTCACTGTCGGCAGTGGTCATCGGTGCGGAAACAGCTTTTCAGGATCTGCCTCGACTGGATCTTCGCCTCCTGGAAAACCAAAAGGGCGCATTGCCCCGCCCCGTGGTTTTTGACAGCCATCGCCTGCGTTGCCCTGCAGACCTGACCTTTGACGACCGCTCTCCGATTCTTCTGATTCCCGATAGCCTGGAGGATTCCCGGCTCATGGAACACCGGGACCGGGGCTGGAAAATTCTGCGTGTGAAAGAGGACGGGGAGGGACGCCTTCACCTGCCTTCCGCTCTCGAGCTTCTTTTGCAGGCGGGTCTGGCGAGCCTTCTTGTGGAAGGGGGGGGACGCTTGCACAGTGCCCTGCTTCAGGAGGGACTCTGGGACTGCTGGCGACACTATCTCGCTGCCCGATTGTTTCCGGCGGTGGGGACGCCCCTTTGGTCGGGCGCATCACGATTTGAGAACTTCCGCATCAACAAGACAGAACGATCGGGGGAAGATCTTCTTCTGGAGTTTCTTCCCGGGAAAGAGGCTTGAATGTTCACAGGAATTGTTCAGGAACGGGGGAGAGTGCGAAGCCTGCGCCGGGAAGGCGAGGGCGCCCACTTTGAGGTCGAGGCCGGAGAAGTACCCGGCGAGATCAGCATCGGGGATTCGGTCTCGGTCAATGGGGTCTGTCAGACCGTAACGAAGCTCTCGCAAGACAGCTTTCAGTTCTTCGCTATGGGAGAAACCCTGCGGGCCACGAATTTCGAGGATCTCCGCGAAGGAAGCCCGGTAAATCTGGAACTTGCTCTCACACCAACGAGCCGCCTCGGGGGGCATTTCGTGACGGGTCATGTGGATGGTACAGCCAGGATTGCCGGGATTCGGGATGAGGGAAACTGGTCCACCTTTACTCTTGAGATGGAAGAGGATCTGGCCTCCCAGCTGGTTCCCAAGGGCAGTATTGCCATCGATGGAATCTCCCTGACCGTGGGACCGGAGGTCCGCGAGCAGGGCTGCGAACTCTATATCATTCCGCACACGCTGGAAGTGACCACCCTGGGGAAAGCCTCCGCGGGGCAACGAGTCAATGTGGAGACCGATCTGATTGGAAAGTATGTCCTGCAGTATGTGGAGCGGGGCGAAAGCCGCAACCGGGACAGCAGCCTTATGGAGCTTCTTGCCGGCCAGGGCTTTCTGGGAAAGGACGGAAAATGAAGGACTATTCCAAGGTGGAGAACGCGCTGGAGATCCTCCGTCAGGGCGGGATGCTCGTGGTGGTTGATGACGAGGACCGTGAAAACGAGGGCGATCTGGTCATGGCCGCTGAAAAGGTGGATGCCGCTGCGGTGAACTTCTTTGCAAAGGAAGCTCGTGGTCTCATCTGTGTTTCGGCCGAAGCGGAAATCCTGGAAAAACTGGATCTCGATCCCATGGTTGCGAGAAACACCTCTCACATGGGGACTCCCTTTACGGTCAGTGTGGATGCCAGAGAGGGGATCAGCACGGGCATCAGCGCTCAGGACCGGGCCCGCACCGTGAAGTTATTGGCGGATCCTGAGTCCCGTCCCGACGATTTTGCGCGCCCCGGCCACATCTTTCCCCTGAAGGCCGCTCCCGGCGGAGTTCTGCGACGAGCCGGCCATACCGAGGCCGCCAGCGATCTGGCACGCCTCGCCGGGCTTCGTCCCGTGGGGATGCTCTGCGAGATTCTTCGCGAAGATGGCAGCATGGCCCGTGTTCCCGACCTTCGGGAGTTCTGTGCCAAGCATGACCTGGCAATGATCTCCGTGCAGGAACTGATCGGCTACCGCAGTGCAAAGGAATGTCTCGTCAAAAGGGTGGTCGATGTGGATCTTCCCAGCCTTTACGGGGATTTCCAGCTCTACCTTTTTGAAAACCTGATTGATGCCAGCCAGCATCTGGCACTGGTCAAGGGAGAGCCAAAGGAGGATGCGGCCCTGGTGCGCGTCCACAGCCAGTGCTTTACCGGGGATGTTCTGGGCAGTCTGCGCTGCGATTGCGGCGAGCAAAGAGTCCGGGCTCTCGAGCAGATTGACCGTGCCGGATCCGGCGTCTTTCTCTACATGATGCAGGAGGGCCGGGGAATTGGTCTTGAGAATAAACTGCGTGCCTATCAACTGCAGGACGAGGGGCTTGATACCGTCGAGGCGAATCATCACCTCGGGTTTCAGGCCGATCTTCGGGACTATGGAATTGGTGCGCAGATTCTCCGTGAACTGGGCCTGAAGAAGATCAGGCTTCTGACGAACAACCCGCGGAAGGTCGTGGGCCTGGAGGCCTATGGACTCGAAATACTGGAACGGGTCCCGATCGAGATCGAGGCCAATGAGAAGAATCGTCGCTATCTTGATACCAAGCGCGACAAGCTAGGCCACTTTCTGGGGACTCACTCGAAGAAGGCCGCAAACAGCAGTGGGCAGGAATCCTGAAGGGAGAATCCGATGATTGAAGGGAAACTGAATGCAGAAGGCCACCGATTCGCATTGGTAGTCAGCCGTTTCAATGACTTCCTCACGGGCAAGTTGGCCGAGGGGGCCCGGGACTGTCTGGTGAGACACGGGGCCGGGGAAAGCGACATTGAGGAAATCCGGGTTCCCGGAGCCTTTGAAATCCCTGCCATTGCCCGTCTTGCAGCCGAATCGGGCCGATTCGATGCGGTGATTTGCATTGGCGCAGTGATCCGGGGAGGGACTCCGCACTTTGATTACATATCCGCCGAGGTCGCCAAGGGAGTGGGATCTCTTGCCATGAACTCACCTGTGCCGGTACTCTTCGGCGTCCTGACAACGGACACGCTGGAGCAGGCCATCGAGAGAAGTGGAAGCAAGAGCGGAAACAAGGGTTGGGAAGCAGCACTATCTGCCATTGAAATGGTGGGACTGAGTGCCGCACTGAAAGGCGAAGATGGGTAAAAGACGAAAGGCGCGGGAACTGGCTTTGCAGGTTCTCTTTGAACTGGAGTTCTCCGGCAAGGAAGCGAAAGTGGCTCTTCTGGAGCAGGCCGCTCGCAGGGACAGTCACAAGGAGAGCGAGGACTACGCTTTCTTTCTTCTTGAAAAAGTAGGAGGGGAAAAGGAGAGCCTTGACGAGAAGATCAACGCAAGGCTGGAGACTCGCAAACCCGAGCGCGTCAGTCTCGTTCTGCGAAGTATTCTGAGGATGGCCTTGAGCGAGGGCATTCACTGCCCGGAAATCTCGAGCGAGGTGATTCTTAATGAGGCCATCGAACTCGCCCGCAGTTTTGAGAGCGAGGAATCCACGGCCTTTGTCAACGGGATCCTTGAGAAACTTCTGAGCGAGGAGCGAGGCGCGAAGGAATGAGGGAAAGCCGTCGGGAACACTGGGATACCTTCTGGGAGGAGCGCCCTGTCGAAGAGGTCTATGAATCCGTGGGAGATCTCGTCGGGGAGTTGGATCGTTGGGCGGATTTGCCCGGCTTACGGATCCTTGAAGTGGGCGCTGGCAGCGGTCGGGACTCCCGGCTTCTTGCCTCCCGCGGAGCGCTTGTCAGTGTTCTGGACTACTCCCTTCCGGCTCTGAACAGCTCTCTCGGGGGAAGGGCCCCGGAAGGGATTCAGGCGATTCGCGCCGACGCCCTGCAGCTTCCCTTCCAGAACAACAGCTTCGATGTGGTCTTTCACCAGGGTCTGCTCGAGCATTTTCGGGATCCAGTTCCGCTTCTGAAAGAAAACGTCCGCGTTCTGGCTCCCGGAGGGATTCTACTGGTTGATGTACCCCAGCGCTGGCACTACTACACGCTTGTCAAACGGATCCTGATCGCTCTGGATCGCTGGTTTGCCGGATGGGAATGTTCGTTTTCCGCCAGGGAACTGGAAGGTCTTCTGCGCGATTGCGGGCTGGAGCATCTGACGACCTATGCGGACTGGCCCAAGCCCGGGCTTCCTTACCGGGCCTTGCGGAAGCTCCTTTCCCGGCTTCGGCTGAAGCTGCCGGCAAGCCCTCCGCAACCGCCTCTTTTTGTGCGCACGGGGGATTCCCTCAGAAAATCACTTCGCTATTCGAGAGCCGGGCACTATTCTGCCATGGTCATTGGATGCGTGGCCCGGAAACCGGGAGACTCGATTGGCTGAGAGAAAACGGAGGATCCTGGCCGTCAACTGGCGGGATCGAAAGAACCCCGAAGCCGGGGGAGCGGAGACCCATCTTCACGAGATCATCGAACGATGGGCTGAGGACGGCGATGAGCTGACCCTCCTCTGCGCCGGCTTTCCCGGAGGAGCGGAAGAGGAACACTACGGTGGCCTGAGAATCCTTCGGGCCGGTAATGCCTGGAATGCCAATTTCGCACTTTTCTTCCGTGCCCGCCGTCTCCTTCGCCAGGAGTCCTTTGACTGTATCGTTGAAGATGTGAACAAGATTCCCTTCTTCCTGCCACTTCTCAGTTCCCTGCCTCACCTTCTGCTGATCCCCCATCTCTTCGGGACGACGGTCTTTCGGGAAACCAATCCGTTATTCGCCTTTTATGTCTGGCTCTTTGAATTGCCCATTCCCCTTGTCTACCGAAATAGTGGCGTGGTCGCGATCAGCCCCAGTACTCGCGACGATCTGCTGGCCAGGGGCATGAAGAAAGACAAGGTGGAGGTCAGTTACTGCGGTTTCGACCCGAAGCCCTATGATCGCGAGAATCCTCCCGGGAAGGGAAAGAGTCCCCGCCTGATCCATCTGGGGCGGCTTCGCAAGTACAAGGGAGCCGATCGAGTGATCCGGAGTTTTGCAAAAATCCGGGATGAGATGCCGGAGGCCCGCCTGGAGATCGTGGGAGACGGGCCCGAACTTCCCAATCTCAGAAAGTTGTCGAGGAAATTGGAACTTGACAACTCTATCACCTTTCATGGATTTATGAGTCTGGAGGACATGGTGAGCCTGCTCTACAAGTGCCATGTCTTTCTGAACAGTAGCCCCAAGGAGGGATGGGGGCTGACGGTGATCGAGGCGGCGGCCTGCGGGGTTCCCGCGGTGGCCTCGGATTCTCCGGGACTTCGGGATTCCGTCGAGGACGGAAAGACCGGGATTCTGGTTCCACCCGATGACACGGATGCCATGGCAGAGGCTACTCTGGAACTTTTGCGCTCCCCCGAGCTGCGTGAGGCGATGGCCGAGCGGGCTGCTCGAAGAGCGAGGGAGTTCTCCTGGAATCGAACGGCCAGGGAGGCCGGAGATCTGCTTGACCGTCTCATGGAGAGTGGCCTTTGAAGAATATCCTCCTCTTGATCGGGAAACTGGCGGTATCTGCGACTCTGGTATTTCTGCTCCTGCAGCGGATCTCCCTCGGCGATGCCATGGCCGTCCTCGGCGAGGCCAAGCTTCTTCCCTTTTTCGCGGCCTTTCTCCTTTTCGGAGCCAGTGTTTTCGGAGGAGCCTGGCAATGGGGCTTTTTTCTCCGGACTCTGGGAATCTCCATTTCCTGGAAAAAGGTGATAGAGGTCTACTGGGTGGGTCTCTTCTTCAACAACATCCTCCCGGGCAATGTGGGCGGAGATCTCGTCAAGGTTCTGGACCTGAAGAAGGAACAGCAGGATCCCATTACTTCGGCGGCCGCCACCCTGGCAGATCGCCTGACCGGGCTGAGCGCCCTGGCCTTTTTGGCACTGCTGGCATCCTGGCTCCTGAGAACAGAGCCGGGACTGGAAACCATTGGAAACGCAGTGTTTCGCAGTTCCCTTCTCTACCTCTTTCTGGCCTTCCTCTTCCTCCTCAATCCCGTGGCCTCGGGCATGAGAAGGCTGGGTATTCTGACCGGGATTCTCTCGGAGGGAGGGAAGCGCTGGAGGATTTTTGAGCTCTTTGAGGTTCTTCGCTGTCGGAAACGGGTCCTGTTTCGCCTCTTCCTGCTTTCCCTACTGGTGCAGGGAATGAGGGTCGGAGTTCACTTTCTGGTCTGCTATGCCCTGATTGGCTCTGCTACGCCCTCCTTTGGGCAGTTCTTTATCGCCATTCCCCCGCTGGCCTTCGCCCTCGTTCTTCCGGTGACCATTGGCGGACTGGGACTGAGGGAAAGTCTGGCAATTCCTCTTTTCCGCCCCCTGGGTCTGATCGGTGAAGTTCCTGTGGCACTTCAGTTTCTGGCCTATTTGCTCATGCTTCTGGTCTCCTCGATCGGGGGTTTTGTCTTCCTGCTTCGCCGACTGCCGTCCGAAGCGGTGAAGAACCGCTGAAAAGCCTTGCCTCCCGGGGCACATTCCTTCAGATTCCCTGTTGAATTCAGCACTTGCACGGGTTTTTCCCCCGGAAAGGTCTCATGAGACGCTATCATCCCGCGATTCTGTGGGGAGGCATCCTTGCCTTCCTCCTGCCCTTCCTTGTCTATCTTCGGACCATGAGCCGAACACTCAATTTCTGGGACTGTGGCGAGTTCATCGCAACGAGCTATATCCTTGGTATTCCGCATCCTCCCGCCACTCCGATGTATGTTCTGGTCGGAAGGCTGGCCTCGCTTATGCCCTTCGGGGAGGGGGTGGCGCACCGGATCAATATGTTGAGCGCCCTCTTCGGCTCCCTGGCCACTCTGATCATGTTCCTGCTGGTCCTCAAGGCGACTCGAAGTTGGGGTGCGTCTGCCGTTCAGGGAGGAACGAGGCTTTACCTTCGTGTGGCCGGTGCTCTCTCTGCTTCCTTCATGCTCGCCTTCAGCGACACATTTTGGGGCAATTCCATTGAGGCAGAGGTCTATTCCCTCAGTGCTTTCCTCATGGGTCTGGTCACCTGGCTGATCCTGGACTGGAAAGAGAAGGCCGATCAGTCAGGCAGCAACGGCAAGGTACTCCTGATTCTCTATCTGCTGGCTCTCGGAGTGGGTTTTCATCTGGGAACGATTCTGATCTTTCCCGGCTTTTTCTTTCTCGCCCTGCTGGTGGAGAAGAAAGGATTCAGCAATATCGAGTTGTGGGTCGTGGGAGCCGCACTGGCCTTTTTTCTGGGAAGTACGATTCTCCACCTTCCGGACCTCTGGATGGGGGGCGGCCTTCTGCTGACCCTCATGGTCTCGATCTGGCTGTTCAGCACCGGCAAACGCTTTCCGCTGGCGGCGCTTGCCGTCTTTGTTTTGGGACTCAGTGTCCATCTCTTTCTCATGATTCGTGCGGGGCATGATCCGGGGCCGGCCATCAACGAGGCGGACCCTTCCACTTGGGAGAACCTGCTGGCTGTTCTCAAGCGGGAGCAGTACCCTGCCCGCTCATTGCATGTTCGGGAAGCCAGTTTCTCTTTCCAGTTGAATCATTTCTGGGGATACCTTTGGAACCAGTTCCAGATGCCTTTCCAGACCCGGCTTTCTCTGGGCAGCTTCTTCCTGAACCCGGGCGCTGCGTTGACCGCCCTGCCTCTGGGCCTCGGGGTACTGGGGATCTGGCAGCAGTGGCGCAGAGAGAAGAAGGTATTTCTGGCCCTTTTCATCATTCTTCTGGTGAACAGCGTCGGTCTGATTCTCTTTTTGAACTTCACCAACCACGAGGTGAGAGAGCGGGACTACTTTTACACGCCCGGCTTCTATTTCCTTTCCCTGTTCATCGGTCTCGGAATCACGGGACTCCTGGAAGGTTTTCTGGCGGAGAAACGGGGCAAGCTCCAGAGCTCACTGATCGCGGCCCTGCTCCTCTTGCTTTCCTTTGGTCCTCTGGTCTCACACTTCTACACTCATGATCGCAGTGAGCTCCGGATTGCGCGCGACTATGCATGGAACATGCTTTCGCCCCTGGAAGAGAATGCGGTGATCTTTACGAACGGGGACAATGACACCTTCCCGCTTTGGTACCTGCAGGAGGTTGAGGGGATCCGCATGGATGTCCGGGTGGTGAACCTGAGTCTACTGAACACTGACTGGTACATGAGGCAGTTGCGTGACAGGGACCCGGTGCTTCCCATCTATCTGGACAATGATGAAATCGCGGAAGTCGCAACGCATTACTACCAACTGGAGGACGGGCGCATCCTTCAACCCCGCGACGAGATCATCAACCGAATGATGATGAACACCCAGAAGGAGGGATGGTACACCCGCCCCTACTACTTCGCCGTTACTGTCCCCCGGGAATCTCTTCTGCCCTGGATGGAGTACTTGCGCATGGAGGGCATGGTTTACCGCATGACGCTCGAAAAGGGCAAGGAGCAGGTGGACCTGGAAAAGCTCCGCTACAATCTGGAGGAGGGCTACATCTGGCGCGGGATCTTCTCTGACTGGGGGGCGGATGGCAGCGAGCAGGGACTCTCCGGCGAGATCCCCCGCTTCCCGGTTCAGCAGGAGGAGCCTTTCTATCTCAATGCTACCGTGATCCACCTGATCCAGAACTATGCGGCCGCCTGGAGTCGTCTTTCCATCGAAATGAGCCGGGGAGACGAGGGAGTTCAGGATGATCAAGAGGCGGTAAGAGCCATGGAGCGGGCCTGGCAGATCAATCCGGAGTTTGTGCCCGCCATGCTCTATCTTCCCTACCTCTATGGACAGGCCGGGGACTCCCTGCGCGTGGGGCTTGCCTACGATACCTTCAGCGAGAAGGATCCCCAAGACTACCGTTTCTGGGCTCGCTATGCGCAATACCTGGAGACTCTTGGCAGACATGAGGAAGTGGTCATCGCGCTCGGGAGAATCATTGAACTGAATCCCGATTCCGAGGCTGCCCACATCTCGCTTCTTGACTACATCGTCAGCTTCTTCCCGACCCGGAAGAATCTCACTGCCATGCAGACAAGGCTTGAGGAATACCTTGCAAGGAATCCAAAGAGTGAAGCCATTCGCGAAAGACTGGGCCTCTTGAAGGAGGGCATGCAAGCGGGGCAAGGAGTACAGGGTGAGCGATAGTGTTCTTGTCACGGGGGCGGCCGGTTTTATCGGTTCGCAACTTAGTGAAAGGCTTCTTGCCGAAGGGCGGGAAGTCCTGGGGATCGACTGTCTGACGGACTACTACGATCCGCAGATCAAGCGGGGGAACCTGTCGGTCTGCCTCAAGCATCCATCCTTCCAGTTTCTGGAAGAGGATCTCATGGAGGCGGATCTTCCTTCCCTACTCGATGGCTGCAAGCGGGTCTTCCACCTCTCCGCCCAGGCGGGGGTAAGGGCCAGTTGGGGTGCGGACTTCGGTATCTATCTGCGGGAAAATCTCGCGGTGACGCAGAGGATTCTCGAGAGCCTGAAATCTTTCCCGAATGTTCGGCTTGTCTATGCCAGCACCAGTTCGGTGTACGGGCAGGTGGAGAGCCTCCCGATGCGAGAGGAACAACGCCCCCGACCCTTCAGTCCCTACGGGGTGACGAAGCTCTCTGCCGAGCAAATGGTGGATCTGTACCGGATGAATTTCGGTCTTCAGGCCCGGGCGCTTCGTCTCTTCACGGTCTATGGTCCCCGACAGCGACCGGACATGGCATTTTCCCGCTTCTTCCGTGCCGCCCTGCGAGAGGAAGAGATTCCGGTCTACGGGGACGGAAAGCAGACCCGCGATTACACCTTCGTCGAGGACATCGTCGAGTGCTTCCTTCGTGCGGCCGAATACGAGGGCGAACATTTCGTCTTCAATGCGGGCGGAGGAAGTCGTCTTCCGCTTCTGGAGGTCTTCGAGATCATGGAAAGCCTGCTGGGGAAACCCCTTCGCCTCCGACACGAGGAACGCAAGAAGGGTGATGTCCTGGACACTCTTGCTTCCACGGAGAGAATCCGGGAGGAACTGGATTTCCTTCCCCAGGTTTCCCTGACAGAAGGACTCGCGAGACAACTGGAATGGACCCTTGAAACCGGAGACGCTGTATGAACCTGTCCATCGTCATCCCTTCATGGAACGAGGCCGAGAGCCTCCCGGAACTTCTCGAGCGGGTGCAGGAGCATGCGAAGGCATTTGCACCCTACGAGATTCTGGTCATTGATGATGGAAGTAGCGACGGAAGCCCGGAGCTTCTGGAGCGCATGAGCTCGGAGATCCCGGAACTCGGCTATTACTGTTTCGGTCGCAACTATGGAAAGAGTGCCGCCCTGGCCCTGGCCTTCCAGCATGTCCGGGGGGAGATCGTCATTACCATGGACGCCGATCTTCAGGATGATCCCGCAGAAATTACCGCCCTGATCTCCCGGCTCAATGAGGGCTGGGATCTGGTCAGCGGCTGGAAAGAGGACCGCAAGGATCCCCTGTCCAAGACTCTTCCCAGTTTCTTTTTCAATCGTGTGATGAGAAGGGTGACAGGGCTGAAGCTTCATGACTTCAACTGCGGGCTGAAAGCCTACCGACAGGAAGTGGTCAAAAACCTGCGGGTCTATGGAGAACTTCATCGTTTTCTCCCGGCTCTTGCGAACTGGGACGGTTTCCAGGTGACCGAGATTCCCGTGCACCATCACGCCAGGAAGTACGGAGAGAGCAAGTTCGGCATGAGGCGATACCTCAATGGCTTCTTTGACCTGATGACGATCAGCTTTACCTCACGAAGTTCGCTCGCACCTCTTCATACCTTTGGCAGAGTCGGTTTCTTCTTTTTCCTGACCGGCTTTGCGATCAATGCCTGGTTTGGAGGCGTCTGGCTTGTGACCCATGCCCTGCGGGTTCGCCCACTGCTGATTCTGGGCTGGGTTCTTCTGATTCTCGCCATCCAGTTCTGGAGTCTGGGGCTTCTCGGCGAATTGATGATTCACCTGCGAGCCCGGGAGGAATCCTACCGGATCAAGTCCTGGAAGGAGCCACATGGTTCCTGAGGCGAGAAGACTGGGCATCGTGGTTCTCAACTGGAATGGGGCGGAGGTGCTTCCGGCCTGCCTGAACAGCCTGCGCAGTGCCGCGGAAGCCAGTCGCCACGAGGTCTCGGTTCTTCTTGTGGACAACGATTCCCGGGACGATTCCGTCTCAATGGCAGAGGAACTCTGGCCGGAACTGGCAGTTTTGCGCAATGAGGAGAACCTCCTCTTTGGCGGGGGAATGAACCGGGGTCTGGACTACTGGCTCGACCGCAAGCAGGACTTCGTGCTCCTCCTGAACAACGACATCAAGTGCGATGTGGACTTTCTGGATCCTCTCGTCGAGGATCTGGAGAGGGATCCCCGGCGGGGAGCTGCCTCCCCTCGCATCCACTACCTCGATCCCGCCGACCGGCTCTGGTATGGAGGGGGGAAGGTTAGTCGACTTGCGAGAATTACATCCCATCGGGGCATCCGGAAAAGACCCGTGGAGGATCTGCTTCGTTCCGACGAGACCGGCTACCTCACTGGCTGTGCGATTCTGGGCAGACGGGACTTCTGGAAAGAGACCGGCGGCTTCGACCCTGCCTTCCCTTTCTATGCGGAGGATGTGGACCTCTCTCTTCGAGCGAGGGAACAGGGCTGGCTGCTCCGTTATGTCGCCGAGTCGATGATCTTTCACCGCGTTGGTTTTTCCAGCGGAGGAGGAATGGCTCCGGCAAAGTTGCGCGCCCAGCTGACTGCATCCGGGAAGTTGATCCGCCGCCATGTGTCGGCACCCTGGAGACCCCTCGCACGCCTGGCCTGGACGCTGCATCTGGCCCTTGCCATCCTTCGAGCCCTGTTTCGCGGGGAATGGTCCGTGCTTCCCGCAGCCGGAGCGGCTCTTGTCGGAAGGGAGAAGCCCTGATGGAAGCTTCCTCCCCATGGCGGCGCGCCTTGAGACTGGAAGGCAAAAGAGGCTTTGCCCTGGCTCTGCTTCTTTATCTCGCACTTCTTGCCCTGCTCTTTCCGGAAGCGATCTTTCAGGGGAAGGTTTTTCAGACTCCTGACAGTCTTGCTCCCGGAGGCCTTGCCGTCTGGGCAAAGTCCCAGGGGCTGGATTCTCCTCTCTGGAACCCCCTGATTTTTGCAGGAATGCCGGCCTTCGCCAGCCTCAGCTATCACCCCGGACTCTATCCGGTGAATCTCTTCCTGCGTTTTCTGATCGACCATGCGGGTTTCCCGCCCCTGACCTGGCTCCTCTTTCACTACCTCTGGGCTTCACTCGGAATCTTTGCCTATCTCCGATGGAAGGGGAGCTATGGCTGGACGGCCTGGATGGCGGGCGCCCTGTTTCTCCTTTTGCCCTCACAGGTTGCCGTGGGTGTTTACGGCCACGGTAGCAAGGTGATGAGCTACTCCTGGATTCCCTGGATCCTGCTCTTTACGGACCGGGTGACAGGCGGCCGCAGAATCCTGCTGGATCTGGCTCTTCTGGCTCTTTCGGTCACCGGCCTGCTTCTCTCTGCCCATGTACAGGTGGTTTACTACGGTCTCCTGACAGCGGGTCTCTATGCCTTTTTCCGCCTGCTCCGTTTGCTGATGAAGAAACAGTCGAAGGCAGCGCTGCTCCGTCTCGGAGCCGGACTTCTGGCACTGCTTCTTGCCATGGGAGCATCTGCGATCCTCTATGGGCCGGTCCATGAGTACAGCGCTCACTCGATTCGGGGGGTCAGCCAGGGTGGCGGCGCAGACTGGGACTACGCCACGGCCTGGAGTCTGCATCCGGTCGAATGGTCCACCTTCCTTTTTCCCTCCAGCGTGGGATTCGGGGAGGAGACTTATTTCGGGCATATGCCCATGACAAACTACCCGAACTACCTGGGCCTTTTGCCCTTTCTCGTTCTGATTCTGAACTTCTGGCGAAGAAAACCCTGCCATCTGGAACTCTTCTTTGCCGGACTCTTTCTGATGGCGACCCTGGTCGCCGCTGGCAGGCATTTCCCGCTGCTCTATCGACCCTTCTATGATTTCCTCCCCTGGTTCAACCGTTTCCGTGTTCCCGTGATGATCCTGCTTCTGCAACAACTGAGCCTTGCCATTCTCTTTGCCCGGGGGCTCGACCGGGTCTTGAGAAACCCGGGAGAGGGCAAGAAACTGCTACGCATTGTCCTGATCGCTTTTCTTCTCTCGCTTCTTCTGCTGGTCTTCCTGCCGGTGGAAGAGGTCGCAGAAGAGGGTCTTGCCCGCCGACTGGCACCGCGTCTCTCCTCCCTCACTCCCTCGCAGGCCCGGGGCTTTGTTGCAGGTCTGGCCGGGAAGGCGGCCGACTGGTTCCGGATGGACTCTGCCCGAAGTGTCCTGCTACTGACGCCCTTTATCCTTCTCCTCTGGAAGAGGCATCATCGCGTATTTCGCTGGGGCTTCCCCGCAGCGGTTCTTCTCATCCTGCTTTTGGACTTCCTGCCTCTTGACTATCGAATCCTCCATCCGGAAAAACACTGGGATTCCCACAAGGGGCGCGGCCTCTGGGCGGAGCCTGCCTCTCCGGAAATGCGACTTCCCTCCGGCGACCTGCACTTTCTCAGCGGTAATCTGGGCGACGAACGCTTCTATGCACTTTCGGGCAGCGGTTTTGAAGGCAATGAGGCGGCGGCCAGGGGACTGGCCAGTCTCGGGGGCTATCATGCCGCAAAACTGGCATTGGCCGATTCGGTCATTCGTGCCCTTCCCCGTGGTGGCGCTCCCCTTCTCGGGAGATTTTCCGTGAAGTACCTGATCGCCGGACGCAGCCTCAATGCCGGTCCCGACTTTCCCCCGGTTCGAAACGCCCCGCCGGGAATCTATGAAAACCGCCACTGGCGGCCTCGCCTTTTTCTGGAGGACCGGGTCATCCTGAAAAGCCCGGAAGAAAGTCGGGCCCTGCTCCTGAAGGGGATGGCCCCGAAAGCGGGTATTTTCCTGTCTGCAGGATCCGCTCTGGAATTGCATCCCTCCGGGGAAGCCTGCGGTCGCATTCTCGAAGCGAGTTACGGACTGGATGAAGTTTCCTGTGAAGTGGAAATGCAAGACCCGGGGCTTCTCGTTCTGGCTGACATGAACTATCCCGGCTGGTCTGTGGAAGTGAACGGGAATGAAGCGGAGCTGCTGAGCGCGGACGGTTTCTTCCGCTCAGTGTACTTGAGTGAAGGCAGCCACCGGATTCGTTTCTTCTATGAACTGCCAAACTGGAATCTCTTGAGAGCCTCCTGGTTTTCCTCATTCGGACTCATGGGGCTTCTCATGATTGCCGGATTGCTGACCCCGAAACTCCGAAGGGAGAGATCATGAAGGGCCTGGTGATCATACCGACCTATAACGAAGAGGATAACATTCGCGGCATTGTCCTTGAAGCTCTGAAGCAGGATCCTTGTCTGCAGGTGCTGGTCGTGGATGACAACTCTCCGGACGGAACCGGGGAGATCGTGGCAACCATGCAGAAGGAGGATCCGCGCATTCACCTCCTCCGGCGTCCCGGGAAGATGGGGCTCGGTTCGGCCTACATCGACGGGTTTCGATATGCCCTGAAGATGGAAGACATCGACTGCATTTTCGAAATGGACGCAGACTTTTCTCACAACCCCGAAGATCTTCAGCGGATGCTCAAGGGCATCGAAGGCTGCGATCTGGTTCTCGGGAGTCGCTATCTCGAGGGCGTGACGGTAGTGAACTGGCCCCTGCGCCGACTTTTCCTCAGCCTGGGAGCCAATGTCTACACAAGGCTGGTGACGGGCATGCCGATCCGCGATGCCACGGGAGGCTTCAAGTGTTTCCGCAGGGAAGTGCTGGAAGCCATTCCTCTGGAGAGAATCCGCAGCGACGGCTACAGCTTCCAGATTGAGATGAACTATCAGGCCTGGAAGCGGGGCTTTGCAATTCGCGAGATTCCGATTGTTTTCACAGACCGGAGGGTGGGAGTCAGCAAGATGAACCGGAAGATCATTGTGGAAGCAATCTGGATGGTCTGGAGGCTACGCTTCTCCAGACTTCGCGTAGGGAAGAGAAAGGCCGATACCGGATGAAGGATGTCATCACGGTTCTCTATGTGAGCTATTTTTCGGGGAAGGAGATCCTCGAGAGTCTCAATAGCCTCCGGAAGAGCGGCACAAGCCGCCGTCTGGAAGTGATCGTGATTGACAACAACAGCGGCGATGACAGTGTTGCTCTGCTGGAGCGGGAAGAGGATGTCCGGGTCATCGCGAATGGCTCCAATCTGGGCTATGCAAGAGCCGTGAATCAGGGCCTTCGGGCCGGAAGCGGTGATCTCTTTCTGGTCCTCAATCCCGATGTCAAGGCGGAGCCGGGGTCCATTGATATTCTGACTGACTACCTCGAGAGCCATCCCCATGTGGGGATCGTGGGTTCCCGCCTTCTCAACGAGGATGGCAGTCTTCAGCACTCCTGCCGTTCCTTCTACACGCTCTGGACCATCCTCCTTCGCCGAACTCCCCTGAAGAAACTCTTCCCGAAGAGCCGTGCCCTTCGCCATCACCTGATGCTCGACTACGATCACGCCAGCCCAAGGCGCGTGGACTGGATTCTCGGAGCCTGCATGATGGCCCGACGAAGTGCCGTCGAGGAAGTGGGCGGCATGGATGAACGGTTCTTTCTCTACTTCGAGGATGTGGACTGGTGTACTCGCATGGCGAAGCGGGGCTGGGAAGTCCACTATGAGCCTGCTTCCCTGATGAACCATGTGCACAAGCGAGCCAGTGCGAAGAATCCTTTCAGCCGGAGCCTTGTCGCCCATCTTTCCAGTTTTCTTCACTACTACGAGAAGTGGAATCCGGTCTCCTACATCCTCAAGCGATATCGGAACCCGGTGCGCATTGCGGGACTGGCCTTGCTGGATCTCGCCGCTCTTGCCCTTGCATTGAGCGCGGCCGTGCAACTTCGTCTCATCTTCGGGGGGCTCTTTGAGGGAACCTATTTCGACCCGGCTCCCTATTACCGTTTCATGCTTTTCTATGCCGGGATCAGTCTGGTCTTCTTCGCTGTCAACGGGCTCTACCGGGTGGATCGGCGGACCAGGGGCAGCGACGAATTCCTGAAGCTCTTCCGCTCTGAATTGCTGATCCCGGTCGTCCTGCTTGCTGTCAATTTCCTGGCAGGGGAAGACATCGTTTCCCGCTCGGTGGTTCTCCTCAGCGCGCCCCTTTCGCTCTTCCTGATTTTGCTCTTCCGTGTCCTCATCCGAAGCCTTCATCACCGTTTCCTTCGACTGAACTTTGACCTGAAGCGGATGCTGCTTCTGGGCACTGTCGAAGAGTACGCCCTCATTGAGCGTCTTGTGGGAGAGCACCCCGAGTTCGGGCTGGATCTGGTAGGTCGCCTGGATCCGGGAGGGAACCCGGAGTCTTCCCTGGGGGGCGTGGAGGATCTTTCCCGGCTCGCACGGGAAGAGAGGATTCAGGAAGTGCTGGTGGCTTCTTCCGCCTCCTCGGCCAGCCAGGTTGCTTCCATTCTGAAAGACTGCAGAAAGATGAGCATGGACCTCAGTGTTCTGGGAGGACTGTCGGCTCTATTGCGGGGTCCCCAGTCGGGCGACTTTCTCGGGATCCCTGCCCAGCGTTTCCGGGCCGGGGGAATTGATTTCCTGCTTCGCTTTCTGAAAAGACTCAATGATTTTGTACTGGCTCTTTTTCTGCTGCTTCTTTCTCTCTTGCCGTCTTTTTTCCATCTCATAACAGCGGGGCGGAAAAGGCAACGCAGGACTGTCAGTTACCGGGGAAAGAAGGGCGAGGCTCTCGACTTCCCCCTTGTTCTGGGGAAAAGGGCTGCGTTTCTTTCCGACCTTCTCAATCCCTGCCTCTATCTTTCAGTGCTGCGGGGGGATCTCAGTCTGGTCGGACCGCTTCCCTCTTCTCTTGACCGGACGGGGATGCAGGATGTCCGCCCGGGTCTGACTGGATATTGGAGGATTCCAGCCTCCGCTTCCCAACAGAAATTCTACCGCGAACTGGATCGCCTCTATTCGCTCAACTGGAGCCCGGGTCTGGATTTCAGAATCTGGGGAGAGACTTTTTCCTGTCAGATGAAGGGACGCTTTCCCGAGGAATTTTGCCGGAGGCTGGATGCATGAAGTTCTGGACCCTGATCCTCTGTCTTGTCCCCCTGGCCATCTCTGCTACGGAGTTGGAGTGGGTCTCTTGGCCGGATGCCAGTGATATCCGCAGCTTCTCCTTTGACGGCAGCAGGCTCTGGGCAGCAGGTCGCGGGGGGGCGCTGTCACTGAATCCCGATAGCGGGGAGGTCGAGTTCCTGCGCGCATCCGACGGGCTACCTCTCAACGACCTCAATGCGGTGCTCGCCCTGTCGCAGGATGAAATCTGGTTCGCCACCAATGGTGAAGGCCTGGCCCGCTATCGTCCCGCAGATGAGGAAGTCTGGAAACGCTTTCAGGTTTTTCCTCAGGCGATCACCTCTGATCGGCTTCTCTGTCTGGAAGAAGGGCCGCAGGGAAGAGTCTGGTATGGCAGTGATGCCGGCTTCGGAGTGATGGAAGGCGTTGTGCCCGGGGAAATCTGGGATGCCTGGGAGGGCCTGGGGAACGAGGAAGTTCGATGCCTGGAGTTCGAGGGCGACAGCCTCTGGGTCGGGACCGCCGACGGTCTCTTCCTTCTGCCTCCCGGGGGAGTGCTGGAGGAGGATGCAGGGGTTCCGGAATCCGCGATCCTTGATCTGGTTTACGGCGACCGTCTCTATTTACTTGCGGAGGGCAATGTCCATTTTCTGAATGATAACGGTGACTGGCAGACACTGGCCGATCCCCTGAGCGGCCATTCGGCAAGAGCGTTTTTCTGGAACCAGGACAAACTCTATGTCTCCTGGAGAAGCAGTTCGGAGACGGGCAAGCTCCTTGCCTGGAATCCCGGCACGGAGAGTTGGGAAGACCTTTCCTCCGGCTTGCCGGAGGTTCTCGATGGGAGCTATGCCCGCCCGGTTCTCTCGGCACTCCATGTAGACGACGGAGGAAATGCCTGGCTGGGAGGACAGGTTTATCGGGGCATGGGCCCGGGAATCCTCTGGAGAAAAGAGGGACTCTGGCAACGCTTGTCTCTTCAGGAAGGGCCCCTTTCTCCGGAGACCACGGCCCTTTCCTTTGGAGCATCGGGCCGCTGGATTACCGGGAGCAAGGGCGGGGCTGCCTGGTATGATGGCGAGTGGCACTGGATCCCCATGCAGGATGAATGGAGCAATGCTCCGGCCTGGAGTCTGGACTGCATGGAGGACTCGGAGGGCTGGGCCTGGTTTTCCCGATTCGGAACCTCCACGCTTCGCATTCATCTGGACAGCGGGGACTGGGAAATGCTGGAGGCCGGTGCGGGAAGCATCGCTTCGCATGCCGTGATCCGCATGGGGGAGGATTCCTCGGGGAACCGATGGTTTGCCCTCGATGGTTTTGGACTTTCCGTTTTCACTCCGGAATCGGAGTGGCTGCATTTCACGGGCGTGAATGCGGGGCTTCCCGGAGACATCATCGACGGGCTGGCCTTCCCGGCACCCGGCGAGGTGGCACTTCTTGTGCGGGGCCTGGGTCCCTGTATCTGGGATACCGGGGGCACGATCGATTTCTTTCTCGACGACACCTGGTACGCCCCCGGCAATGGAATCTCCGATCCCCAGGGCAGGATCATCACGGACACGACCGGCTTTGATCTGGATGCGCGATCCGGAGAAGACTGCCTCTGGCTGGGACAGAGTGACGGGCTCCTGCTTCTGGAATCCTGGGGTGGGGGATGGACTGTCAGTGACTATCTGAACAAGAAGACCTTCCTTCGGGATGGGCTTCTTCATGCCCAGGTCAATGCCGTGGCTGCTGGCCCCGGACGGAGTGCCTGGCTTGCCACAGCCGGCGGGCTTTCCCGCGTGGAACTGGATGCGGAGGCCGGGCTCTGGAGTATTGACAACTACACGAGCGAGGCGGGCCGGGAGGCTGCGGGCAAGGATCTCTTCGGACCGGATGTCTTGGCTCCTCTTTCCGGGCTGGATGTCTACCGGGTTGCTCTTCACCCGGATGCAGACCGGCTTTTCCTGGGGATGAAAGATGCGGGCTTGCTGGAACTGATCTTGCACCCGGACTCCGCACCTGTCGATCAGTCTCTGACCACGGTGTATCTCTACCCCAATCCAATCACCGGGGAGAGTGCCCTGAGCTTCGGTGGAATCAGCGCAAATCTGGATGTAGAGATTTTCAACCTGGAGGGACAGTTGGTAAGCCGTACAGAGGATGTCGCTCCCGGAGAGGATCTCTGGCCCGGGCTGGAGACCCGCTTTGGGAACCGTGCCCTGAGTGGTCGGTATTTCCTTCGCCTGAAGCAGGGTTCATCGAGCCAGCTTCGGAAAGTCGTGCTTCTGCGATAGGAGGGGCTTTGAAACGAATTCTCATTCTGGGGGCCGGAGTGGCCGGGCGCATGGTGGCGGAGGAAATTTTCTCCTCTGATGGCATGGGCATCGAGCTTCTGGGTTTTCTCGACGACCGCGAAGACCTTCAGGGGGAAGAGGCCGGCGGCTTTCCGGTACACGGAAGCTGTGACGATCTCGAGGACAAGGTGCGGGAACTCGGGGTTGACGAACTGATCATCGCCATGCCCAGTGCCGGGGGCCCGGAAATCAGGCGTGTTCTCCGCCTCTGCCGACAAAGCGGCAAGCCCTTTACGATTTTGCCCGGTCTTCGCCAGATCATCACCGGCGATGCCCGCTTCGGGCAGCTTCGTCCCGTGAATCCGGTGGACCTGCTGGGGCGCGAGACCGTGGATCTCCAGGAGGAACCGGTCCGCGCACTGGTGGAGGGGAGAACGGTGCTGGTGAGCGGCGCCGGGGGATCGATCGGCTCGGAGATCAGTCGCCAGATTGCGGCACTCGGACCGGCTCGACTGATTCTGCTGGGCCGGGGCGAGAACTCGATCTTTGAAGTGGAACAGGAGTTGCGGACCGCCTGGCCGAAACTGGATCTCTTGTCCCTGATCGCAGACCTTCGGGATCCGGATTCCCTTCTGCGCCATTTCCGGGAGTACCAGCCTCATGTGGTCTATCATGCGGCCGCACACAAGCATGTTCCATTCATGGAGCGTTTCCCGGAAGAGGCCTTTCTCAACAATGTTCTCGGAACCCGGAACCTCATCGAGGCGGCGACCGATTCCCGGGTGGATCGATTTGTCATGTTGTCCACCGACAAGGCCGTGGATCCGAAGGGAGTCATGGGAGCCAGCAAGCGCATGGCGGAATTGCTGGTCTTTCGGGCGAACTCCACTTCCGCAGCAAGCCGCTTTCTTTCGGTTCGTTTCGGTAATGTGCTGGGGAGCCGGGGAAGCGTGGTTCCGCTGTTTCAGGGACAGATTGAGCGTGGTGGCCCGGTGACCGTGACGGACGCGGAGACCACGCGTTACTTCATGACCATCCGCGAAGCCAGCATGCTGGTGATTCAGGCCAGTGCGCTCGGGGATGGTGGAGAGATTTTTATTCTGAATATGGGCGAGAGCCTGAACATTCTGGAACTGGCAAGAGACCTGATCATGCTTCACGGACTGGAGCCGGGCCGTGATATTCCTATCGAGATCACGGGGATGCGTCCCGGGGAGAAACTCCACGAGCAACTCATGAGCGACTCGGAGGCAGAGGCCAGCGAACTGGGAGAGAGGCTGATGATTCTCCGCCCGCCCTTCGATCCCGAGCAGGAAATCGAGGGGGTTCTTCGGGAGATGGAAGATCTGGCCCGAAGGGGAGAAGGCCGGGAACTGGCTCGCAGAATGCTGGACTTCACTTCAGAATGGGGGAGAGACAGTGAGTGATCCCAAACCTGCCATTGAGGGCGGTTCCCCGGTCCGGGAGGAGCGGCTCCCGTTTTTTCGGAGCAATCTCGGAGAAAGGGAGATCGAGTCGCTCGTGGATACCATCCGCAGTGGCTGGCTGACTCTCGGTCCCCGCACAGAGGAATTCCGGAAGGCCTTACTCGATTTCACGGAACTCCCCTGGGGGATTCCGCTCAACAGTTGTACTTCCTCAATGTTTCTTGCCCTGAAACTCTTGGGACTTGGGGAAGGCGACGAGGTCATTAGCAGCCCGAACACCTTCACCTCTTCGATCAATGTGATTTTCCACGCAGGAGCAAAGCCTGTTCTGGCTGACATCGAGATGGAAACCTATGGTCTCGATCCCGATAGCGTGGAAGCTGCGATTGGCCCGAAGACCCGGGCCATCCTTGCCGTGCATTACGGGGGACAGGCTTGCCGGATTCGGGAACTGAAAGAAATCGCTGATCGCCATGGTCTCTTTCTGATAGAGGATCTGGCCCATGGTTTCGGTGCACGGCTTGAAGGCAGACATCTGGGGCACCACGGCGACTTTGCGGCTTTCTCCTTCTATGCGACCAAAAATCTGAACACGGGAGAAGGCGGTTTCCTTGCCTGCAACAGTGAGGAGCGGGAAAAGGAAGCCTCGCTCATGGGCTTTCATGGCATGGACCGTGATGCCTGGAAGCGCTACGGAGATCGCGGGAGCTGGTTCTATGAGATCAGCAGAGTTGGCTACAAGTTCAACATGAGTGATCCCCAAGCGGCCCTGGGTGTGGTTCAACTGGAACGAGCCGATGAACTCCTGCTTGAGCGAAGCCGGATCGCGGGACGCTATCTAGAGGCTTTCGCCAGGGAGCCGGCCCTCATTCTTCCCCAGACCGGAGCCGATGCCTTGCATTCATGGCATCTCTTCGTGCCGCGCCTTGTGCCCGGAAGCCTTCGCATCGAGCGCGATGATTTTCTCAAGGCTCTTATTGCTGAAGGGATCAGTCCCAGCCTGCACTTTATTCCCATCCACCATCACCCTGCTCATAAGGACAGCTTTGCAGGGCTTGCCCTGCCGTCTTCAGAAGCATTCTACGAAACCTGCTTTACCCTGCCTCTCTTTGCGGGGATGGAGGAAAGGGAAATCGACGAGGTGATCGAGGCTGTGCAGAAACTCCTGAACTACTACAGGAGCTGAGATGAACTTCAGGCTGGAGGAATCACTGGACTGGAAGGAAGTGGATGCCTTTCTCGAAGAGGCCACCGGTGCATCCTTCTTTCACCACTCCACCTGGTTGAGTGGACTGAGCGAGATCTACGGCATGAAGATCTCTGCCCTCAGCCTTCGCAGGGAGGGTCGCCTCCGGGCCCTTCTTCCCTTTGCGGAGAGAAGTCGCTGGGGACTGAGGATTCAGGAGAGCCTCCCCTTCGGAACCTATGGCGGGCCTCTTCTTGCTCCCGGCGAAAAGTCGGAACTGGGGGAGCATCTTCTGGAAGCGGCTCTTGGCCGGGTCTCCGGAAGAAGGGTTCTGGCTCGCGTATTTCTGAAGCCCGGCGATAAGGCGGAATTGGCCAGCGAGTCCCTGTCCACCTATCGGGTGGATCTTCGGGAAGGCTGGGATGAGATCTTCACAAAGCGTTTTGCTGCGGGGAAACGCCGGCAGGTTCGACAGGCTCGGGAGGCGGGGCTGGTGACAGGAGAGAGCCGTGAGGACCGGGACCTGGAAGAGTACTATGCGCTCTATCTTGCCAATGCAAAACGCTGGAAGCTGAAGAACCCGGTTCCTCTTTCACTCCTGAAACATCTGCTGAAGGATGAGAGTCATGTGAGACTCTGGCTGGCGAGGCATGAAGGCAGAATCGTCTCGGGTATGCTGAACTTCCAGTGGGGGCAGGAGGAAATCTACTGGCAGGGGAGCAGCCTGGAAGAGGCCCGCAATCTGCGTCCAAGCGCCCTTCTTTATGCGGCTGTGCTGGAAGATGCCTGTCGGAGGAATCTGGACTATTTCAATCTTGGTGCAAGCCCGAACCTTCCGAGCCTTGCCCGCTACAAGATGGATTTCGGGGCCGAAGAGATCCCCTGCACACTCCTTGAAAGAGAAGCCCCCTGGTTTCGAAGACTTCGTTCCAGGAGGAAGGCATGAGGGGCGAGAGCCGCATCGGAAGAAACACGACCTGGCTGGGTCTCGGAACGGTACTCTCCAGCCTCTTTGTGATTGTGCAGATGAAGGTCTTCACGGTGACGCTGAGTCTGGAGGGCTATGGAACCCTGCTCGCCCTGCGTGCGCTGGCCGGAGTGATCACCGCTCTTGCCGTGATGGGTCTTCCCCAACTGGCCACCCGCTTCCTCCCCCAGTTTGAAAGTCGCGGAAGCCGCAAGGACACCCTTCGCTTCTTTCTGATGCTCATGCTCTTTCTCGGTCTCTCTGTTCAGGCGGCACTCTTGCTTTCCCTTTGGGGACGCGAGTTTCTTCTTTCGAATTTCAGTATGGGGGAAGAAGGGCTGGCCTTCTTCAACCTCACCCTGTTTTTGGCACTTGCGATGAGCGTCAATGAGATGTCCCTGAATCTCTTTCAGGGAATCCGCAGGATGTCCTGGGTTGCTGTTTCCCAGGTTCTCATGCAGGGACTTCTGGCACTTCATTTCATTCTCGTGCGGGGGAATCTTGAGCCGGCCTATGCATTGAAGCTCTATGCCATCTACTTCGCTGTTCCGGGATTCCTCATGCTCGCGGCCTTCCCCTTTCTCATCCCCCGGGGAGGAGAGGGGAACCTCCGGATTCGCAAGGGAGAGATCTTCTCCTACTGGAAGTTGGGTCTTCTGCTGAGATGGATGGTTCTTGCGGCCATGGATCTCGACCGCTACTTCCTGAGTTTCTTCGCATCGATGGAACTGATTGCTTTCTTCAATATCCCCGCAAGAATCATGGGAGTAAGCCGCCGGCTTCTGCAGAGTTCCATCACCAGTCTGCAGACCGAGGTCAGTCGGCTGCATGAGGAAAGGCGGGACAGTGATCTTCCCGCTCGCTTGGGGATCTTTCTCCGCGGGCAGGTAAGCCTCTCTCTCTGGATGGCAACGCTCCTCTTCCTGCTGGCTCATCCCCTGATCCTGCTGGTTTCTTCGGAAGACTACCTGAAGGGACTTCCGCTTCTTGCGATCCTCCTTCTTACCCTGCCTCTTTCCAGTTTGTCCTCTCCCCTGGAAGCTGCGTTTCGCGGAACCCGGGGTCTGGGAAAGGTGCTGACGGGCAACCTGATCTGGGCTCTTGCCTACTTTGGAAGTTTCCCCTTTCTGGTCAGGGGCATGGGACTTGTCGGACTGGGAGTTGCGCAGGTGGGCGCACTTCTTCTTCAGGCACTCTGGATGCTCTGGATGGGGAGAAGACTTGGACTTCTGGGGAAAGGTCCCCTTGCTTCACGACTCATTCGCTCGCTTTTCCCATCCATTACGGCTCTGCTGGTGGCCTTTCTGATTCCGGGTGCAAGGGGGCTTTCCCCTTCGCTTGCGGGGATGCTCCTGGGAAGCCTTGTTCTTCTTCTGCATTCTCTCTTACTGCTTCGGGGCAGCACGCTCTTTAGCAGAGAAGAGAAAGCCTGGTTGCTCGGGAGAGTCCGCCCGGCCCCTTTCCGCGAAAGACTGGAAACCCTGCTGGGAGTCGGGGAGGGGAAGGCATGAAAATCGCAATGCTCAGTGAGGGCGGCAATGTTCACACCCGGCGATGGGTCGAGTATTTTCACGCGGCCGGCGATGAGGTGCTCTTGCTGACCCTGGAGCCGACTCCGAGTCTTCCGGTTCGCGTGGAAAGAATCGGGAGAAGGGGAAAGCTGGACTTCCTGTCCTACACTCTCTCCCTTCCCCGTGCGGGAAAGATCCTCTCTGACTTCAGCCCCGATCTGGTCAATGCCCACTTTGTTCCGAACTATGGCTGGATTGCCGCTCTTCTGGGCCGCAGGCCTCTGGTGGTTTCGACCTGGGGCAGTGATGTTTTGAGCAATCCCCGTCGAAGTGTCCTGCATCGCTGGCGCGCTCAATTCGTCCTGCGAAAAGCAGACCTTCTGACGAGCGATGCAGAAATGATGAGCGAGGTGATTCGGGACATGATCGGCAGTGCAAGTCCGATCCTCACCGTGCCCATGGGCGTGGACCGCCATTTTCATGAGTCTGCAAATCCCGGAGAGGCTCGTGAGAAGATCGTTTTGCAGTACCGGAACTTTGAGCCGGTCTATGATCCGAAGACCCTGATTGCCGCCATTCCCGCCTTCCTCGATGATCACCCCGACTGGCGCTTTCGTCTGGCCGGAGAGGGTAGCATGCGGGCGGAGATGGAGGCCCTTGCCGGGAAGCTCGGAATCGCTGGCAGCGTGAGCTTTCTGGGGAAGCTGCGAAGGGAGGAGTTGATCTCGGAATTGCGAAAGGCGCGCATCTATCTTTCGGCGAGTTTGTCCGACAGCAGCAGCGTTTCACTGTTGGAGGCGATGAGCCAGGGAGCCTACCCGGTAGTCTCCGACATTCCCGCAAACCGGGAGTGGCTCGGTGATGGCACACGCGCCCTCTTCTTCCCCTGTGCGGATTCACGGACCTTGTCGCGGCGTCTTTCAGAGGCCGCCGCCCTTCCGGAGGATGTGAGACTCCCCCTGTTGGAGCAAAACCGGAAGCTCATTGGCGAGACGGCAATCTGGGAAGACAATATGGACAGGGTTCGCAAAGCCTTCCTTGAACTGAAGGAGTCGGCATGAAGCGTCTCCTGATGATCAGTTATTATTATCCGCCCATGGGCGACGGCGGCGTATTCCGCTGTCTGAAGTTCAGTAGCTACCTTCGAGAGCATGGCTGGGAAGCCGTGGTCCTCAGCGGGGATCCGGAGGATTACTGGGTTCGGGATGAATCGCTTCTTGAGCAGTTGCCAGAAGATCAGCAGGTGTCCCGGGTGGGGGGGATGACCGGCCTGTCTCTTCTGCGGAAGATGCGGGGAGGGCGTAAATCCTCTTCTTCCTCCTCCCGCTCCAGTTCTCTTTTTCGTTTCCTTCGAAAACTCTCGGATTTCTTTCTCTTCCCGGACTCCTACCGGGGCTGGATAGCGCCCGCCCGCAAGGAAGCACATCGGCTTCTTTCCACCGGGGACTTCGACCTGATTTTCAGTTCCGGCCCTCCGGATTCTGCCCACCTTCTGGGCCACTCTCTGGCCCGGGAATTTCAACTTCCCTGGGTGGCGGACTTCCGGGACCTCTGGTACAACCTGCACCTGAAGGATGCTCCCACGCCCCTGCACCGTTTTCTTCATTCCCGTCTCGAGGCCGGCGTACTCCGGGATGCGGAAGTCGTGACGGTAACCCGGGGCTGGCAGAAGTTTCTGGAAGGACGCAAGGCGGGCCCCGTGCATCTGATCCGCAATGGTTATGACCCTGCGGATTTCGAGGGGCTTCATCCCGCTGGGCGGGAGGATGCTCGCCTGCACCTCTTGCACACTGGCAAACTGAGTCTGGATCGTTCCAGTCGACCTTTTCTGGAAGGTCTCTCCCTCTTGCTGCAACGAAGGCCGGATCTTCGTGAGCAGCTCCGGGTGGAGTTCCTCGGTCCGAGTGAAAGTGACAATGAGAATCTGATCGCAAGTCTGGGTCTTTCAGAAGTAGTTCGTTTCCGTCCCTCTTTGCCTCACCGGGAAGCTCTCTCTCTTCAGCTTTCTGCAGACTTGCTCCTTCTCCTTCAGCAGAGCGAGCTGCGATACCGGGATCTGGTTCCCGGAAAACTCTACGAGTACATGGGGTCAGGTCGACCGGTTTTTGCGGTGGGACCCGGCGGCGAAGTTTCCGAGCTTGTCCGGGAACTGGGGCTGGGCTGGATGAGCGAGGCGGAGACAGGGGCTGTGGCGGATCTTCTGGAAGAGGCCCTGGAGAAGATCCGATCTGGCTGGAAGCGGGAGACCGTGGATCTTTCTCCTTTCGAGCGTCCCGGGCAGGCGAAACAGATGGCAGAGATTTTCGACTCTCTGGAAAGGACGGACTCCCCTTGAAACTAAGCTCCTGGGCCTTTCCTGCTTTTCTGATTCTTCTCTTTCTGGCAGCGCAGATTCCACTCTGGGGATACTGGACGGATGACACCTATATCCACATGGTCTATGCGAAGAACCTCGTGGCGGGTCATGGTTGGTCCTTCAACCCCGGGGAAGCAAGTTATGGTTCGACCAGCCCACTCTGGGTCCTGCTTCTGGCGCCCTGGGCTTCCACGGAAGCGGGGGGACTGCTTGCGGCAAAGCTGCTGGGCATTCTGGCAGCCCTGATTTCGATTCTCCTGTTTCACAAACTGTCCGGCCGCTTCCTTCCCGATGAGACGCTTCGCCGCTCCGCCAGTTTTCTCTTTGCCACCGAGGTCTGGTTTCTGCGCTGGAGTGCTTCGGGGATGGAAAGCTCTCTGGCAGTGCTTGCCCTGCTTCTGATTCTTCTGGCCCTGTCTGCTCCCCTGAAAAACCGCGGGGATTTCTTTCGCCTCGGCCTTTTCGGGGGGCTGGCCTGCCTGGTGCGTCCCGAGTTTTATCTCTTTGGATTCCTGCTCGGCCTTGCGGGGCTTCTTCAGCGCGAATGGCGGAAACACCTTCCCGTTCTCATTGCCGGTCTTCTTCTGCCTACGATTCCCTGGCTTCTCTTTGCGCAGTTTTCCATTGGAAGCATGCTCCCGAGTACGGGGTCGGCAAAGGCGGAGGGTCTTCAGGGTTTCGGGGAGTACCTGAATTACGCTGGCAAGCTTCTGCGCATTCCTCTCTCCAGTCAGGGGCTTCTGCTGATTCTCGCGCTGGCCACTCTGGGCTCGAGCCTGTTCTCCCGAATCCGGTCGAAAGAGTGCTACCGCCCGTTTTTCTGGATCACGATTCTCTGGGCCACCCTTCTGCCCCTTTTCCTCCTGAAATCGGGGGTGGCTCTGGTCAGCCGATACCTGCTTCCCGTCACGCCCCTGATTCCCCTGGCGGCCATGATGGGGCTCAGAAATCGTCTTTCACCCCTGCGGAAGTTTCTCCCCCTGATTCTCCTGCTCAGCCTCCTGCCCAATCTCTGGCTTTACTCCTCCAAGGTGCTTCCCCATGCCCGGCAATTTCCCCGGGAGTTCGGCAGCGTAATGGGCGAGGTCGCGGACTGGCTCTCGGAGAATGATCCGGGAAGCCGGGTGGCCTGCCCGGATATCGGGCTCATCGGCTACCGCTCCGACTGCTATGTCGTGGATCTCGTGGGCCTGATTCACCCGGATATCGCGGATATCTGGCATCAGACCAGTTTCGGAAAAATGATCGAGGAGCTGGACTTCCTACCCCTGCGCGATGCAGATTACCTCATCGAGAGAACTTCGGAAGGCGATGGCCTGGACGGGCTTGAGAGGAGGGGGCGAAGACTGGTGATAATCCTGGAGAGAGAGGTCCCGGGTCTGGGAATTGCAAGAGATGGCGGGTTCCGATACAGATTTTACCGGATTGAAAGGCACGATCAGGTCGAATGAAGAGCATCCTGAGTGGCATACTCCTGCTAACTTCCCTCTTTTCCCCCGTTTATGCGGGGGAATGGCTTCATGAGGAGAGCCTCGCCGCCCATGAAATCCTGATTTCGCAGGACAGGGATGGGAGCGGGCTGGAGTTTCCTTCCTCCCTTTGTCTGGAGGCTCCCGGATCTCCCGCTCTTCCTGGCCGAATCCTCAGGATTCCCCTGCCGGAAGGACAGCGTCTTTCTTCCTTTCGCTATGAACTTCCGGCCGCCTCCCTGATTATGGGAGACTTGCCCCTGCCCGGACTTCGATCCGATCAGGGCGACTTCGCCGGGCCTGCTGAAGGGATCCCGGAGGGAAGCCTTGTTCTGCTCTCCCAGCCCGGTCGCCGGGGCATCCGGGAGGCTCATTTCTACTGGCGCCCCCTGAAGATCGAGTCGGGTCAACTGAGCCTTGATCCGGAGCTTCGACTGTATCTCACGAGCGAGGCGGATCCCGAACCCCCGCTACCGGTTCTTCGGGCTGATCGGGGAGTAGAACTGTTTTTTCAGCCTTCGGATCGTCCCGGTCTGGATGGCTCTGCCGTCGATGCCCTGATCCTCACCAATGAGGAAATGTTGCCGGCCTTTGAGATTCTCGCGGACTGGCACCTTGAGCGCGGAAGCAGAACCGTCGTGAGAAGCCTCGAATGGGTGGCAGAGAACTATCCGCCGGGAGCAGATCCCGCCGAGAATCTCCGCATTTTCCTTCAGGATGCCTATCAGTTCTGGGGAATTCACTCCCTGCTCATTGGTGGCGATACTTCCGAGATCCCCGTGCGTTACTCCACGATTCGCATTGCCTGGGAAGAGAAGGAGGTTCCGACAGACCTCTACTATTCCTGTCTGGATGGAAACTGGAATGGCGATGGCGATGAGCACTGGGGGGAGGGCTTCAGTTCCGCATCCAATCCCGGCGATGATGCCGACTTCCTGCCGGAACTTCTCGTGGGACGCGTCCCGGTGAGTTCCTTCTCCGATGCCGAGAGTTACGTCAGCAAGCTCCTTGCTTATCGGGAAAGCCCCCCGGATGCGGACTTCCAGGACCAAATACTGTTCTTTGCGGAAGTTCTCTTCCCGAAAACCTGGTACTCGGGGCTCCCCATCCTGACTGATGGAGCAGACTTTCCCGTGAAGATCATCGAGAACTATCTCGAGGATGATCTGAACTACACCTGTCTCTTCGAGAACTACCAGGACAGCGTTTCCGTCTGGCAGTCCATCCCTCTTGATCCTCTGCCAGTGGAACTCACCGTGGAAGCTGCGGTGGATTCCATGAGCACGGGTCACTTCGCCCTCGTGGACCAGAACGGGCATGGCTTCCGCAACAACATGTCCGTAGGCGACGGGAACATCACCCTCTCCCATGCCCAGAATCTGACGAATCCGAACGGATTCCATATCACCCTGATGAACTGTACTTCCACGGCCTTCGACTACGACTGCCTCGGAGAGAACTTCCTGCGCAATCCAGATGGAGGCGCGGTGTCGGTTTTCGGAACGACCCGGGAGAGTTTTCCTTCCTATACGGAGCCATACTACAAACGGTTTTACGATATGCTCTTCAGCGGGCAGGTTTCCAACGCCGGCAAGGTTTTCGACTCCATCCGCTGGGAGATGGCCGCCTCCGCCCAGGGCAACAGTTACTTCCGCTGGACCTACCTGATCGTCACCTATCTGGGCGACCCGCTCATGGATCCCTGGTGTGGGGAGCCTCTGGAGTACAATGTGACGGCACCTGCAGAGATCTGGGTGGGGGACTCTCTTCTCGACTTTCATGTGGATGACTCTCTTGGCTCTGCCTCCTCGAAGGTTCGCATCACCCTTCAACAGGGAGACGATCTTTGGGTGAGTGGCACGACCGATGCTGCGGGGGATCTTACTCTCCCCGTCTTTCTTCCCTCCGAGGGAAACCTGGAGCTCTGCGCCTGGGGGCACAACGGAGTACTGCTTCGCGATACCCTCACGGTTCTTCCCTCCGAAGATGCCGAGCTTAATCTTGCGACCTGGTCCTTCAGTGATGATTTGGCTCTGGACCCAGCCAATGATGGCGATGGCCTGGCGGATGCCGGGGAAGTCCTGTCCCTCAACCTGCTTCTGGAGAATGCGGGAGGAAGCGATGCCAGCGGGCTAACGATTGGCATTTCCTCCAGCCATGATTCCCTTCAGGTCCTGCAGTCCGAGGAGCTTCTGGGAGAGTTGCCCTCGGGGGCCACGGTTTCCTCGACCACGCTTCAGATTCGCTCTGCTGTCGGTCTGGAAGACGGGAGTCGTCTTGCTCTGCTGCTGAGCCTCTCCGCAAGTGATCTGCCCACGAGGCAGGATACCCTGTTCCTCAGCTTCCAGGCACCGGAGTTGCGTTGTAGTGGCTGGACTCTTGATGATAGCGGCGATGGAATTCTTGATCCCGGGGAATCCTTCCGGGCGATTCCCCGTCTGGTCAATGTCGGACAGGGTGAGACCACTTCCCTGTCTCTTCATCTGGAGGCTCTGGAACCGGGAGTGTCGGTGGAGGAGGGCAGCCTGAATCTCGTCTCGCTGTCTCTGTTGGAAGAGGGGGAAGCCGGGCCTGGTTTTCTTCTTTCACTCGATGACCCGGAGGCTGGAATCCCCGCCCTGTTTACGGTCATGGACGAGATGGGCCGAGTCTTCCAGGACACGCTGGATTTCATGCCCCCGGATCCTCCCGGGCAACCGGTTTCTGCCGTGAGTACGGAATCCGGGAGAATCGATCTTAGTTGGGACGCCTCCCAGTCCGAAGATGTTGCCTCCTATCATGTCTACCTGGCCCTCGAAGGAGATCCGGCCTTTAGCCGCTACACGCTTCTTCCCGTGGAGTATCGGGGGATGGCCGTGCGAAACCTGCCCGAGAACAGCCTCCTTCAGTTTACTGTCACGGCTCTCGATTCTTCGGGCTTTGAAAGCCTGCCCAGCGACACTCTGCAGACTTCCACCAACCCTGCACAGCTTGCCGGCTTCCCCCATATTCTGGGGCAGTCCTGCGGCAGCTCGGTTGCTTTGGGAAACATCAGCGGTGATGAGGCTCCGGAACTGGTCGTTGCCTCGGACTATCTCTACGCCTGGTTCGCCAATGGGGATGAGGTTCTCGATGGAGACAATTCGACGGGCACGACGGGAGTTCTCACTCAGGCGGCCAATGATGTCGCAGGATCGGTGACTCTGGCACCGCTTTTGGGCACGGAGACTCTTCAGATTGTGGTCGCTGCCCGAGGCTCCAGTCCCCCGGGCCTGAAGGCCATCTATGCCTTTGATGGGGAAGGCAATGTCCTGCCCGGCTGGCCCCGGGAAACCGAGGACTGGATCTGGGGCAACCTGCTTGCTGAAGATCTGGACGGGGACGGGGATCTGGAGATCGCAGGAGTCGACAACGATGGAATTGTCTATGCCTTCCATCACGATGGCAGTGAATTGGTCGATGGAGATGCGGATCCTTCGAGCATCGGAGTCCTTGCCCGCGGTATCGGAGCCTGGAGTATCGGCAGTCCTGCAGCTGCCGATCTGAATGGGGATGGTGCGAAGGAACTGCTCATCTCCTCCCGGGACAACTTGCTTCATGCCTTCCAGTCAGACGGCAGTGAGGCCAGCGGATTTCCTGTCAGTGGCAGTCTCTCTTCGAGAAGTCCCCTGGTCGTGGCCGACCTGATGGGCGATGGAGCGCCGGAGATCCTCTTCCTCTCAGCCAGCAATGCTCTTCACGCCATCGGATTTGATGGCGTCGAAATGGCGGGCTTCCCCCTTTCCTATCCCAATGACTTCGGGAGTACGGGACCTTCCCCGGTTCCGGTGGATCTGGACGGAGACGGGGTAATGGAGATCTTCCTGCCGAGAATTGTCTCGGAAAATGAGGAAACCCATCTTCATCTCATCGACCTCTCCGGAAACGAGCAGCCCGGCTGGCCCATTATCCTGGAAACCAGCATGCAGTCCAGCCCCGTGGTCGGGGATATCGATGGCGATGGCAGCCTGGAGTTTATCATTGGAAGCGAGGATGGGACGGTCTTTGGATTCAATGTGGACGGGAGCATCCAGCCCGGCTTCCCGATCAAGGTGGGCGGGGAAGTCCGTGGCGCGCCGGCCCTCGGGGATCTCGATTCTGACGGGGATGTGGACCTGATTCTGGCCTCCTGGAACCGGGGTGTCTTTGCCTGGGATTTCGAGGGCCGCTTCGACCTTGAGAATTTTCCCTGGCCCACGCAGTCGGGGAACTATCGGAGAACCGGACGCTTGGGCGATGCGGACAGCTTCGACAAGACTCCCCCTCAACTCAGTTTGGCGGTCTTCCAGAATCCCTATCTGGACCAGTACCTCGATCTCTATGTAACGGCCGATGAGGATCTCAAGGTTGAGAGTGTGGAACTCCTGGCCGGCGTAGATACTCTGGAAGTACACGCGGTAAGCGGAGAGGGGGGGCTCTACCGTGCAGATTATGAACTGACGGATGAGGGACTTCTCCATCTGGAAACCTGTGCAGAGGATCTCTTTGGAAATGCCGCATGCGGAGAACTGGAGTTCAGTTCTTCCTTTGTCCTGGCCTCTGAAGGCGTTCATCTTCGCGATGGAATGGCAAGCTTGCTCATCGAGCCGGGAAGTCTCTCGCAGGATCGCTGGTGCCTCATGGTTCAAGAAGACTGTGAGGGTCTGCTGGCAAGGAAGCTGCTGATTCCCGGTTCCGCGGAAGCTTGGCTGGAGCTGTCCTGGTCTGGCGAGCTGGAGGATCCCGGGAATCTGGTGATTCAGGGGCCCGGTGGCGAAGTGCTGGAAACCTATGTGGATCCCCGCAAGCAGACGGCCGGTGCCCGCATTCTCGGGGGAGGCATCTACGAACTTCTCCGGGAGGACGAGGCCGAGTCGCATCTTCTTGACCCCTCGTTTCTGAAGATCTCGCAGAACTATCCGAACCCTTTCAATCCTGCAACCCGGGTGGATTTCGAGCTGAGAAGCCATCAGCGAGTTCGCGCTGATCTTTTCGATCTGAGAGGCCGACGACTGAGAGTTCTTCTCGATGAAACCCTCAGCCCGGGGCAGCACACCTTGCGCTGGGACGGGCGGGACGAGAGAGGCCGGGAAATGAGCAGTGGCCTGTACTTCCTCAGGATTCGAAGTGAGCAGAAAACCCGGAGCCTGAAGATGCTCCTGATTCGATAGGGCGGGAAGAATCGTGAAAGCTGGAAATATCGTCCTTCTCTTCTTGCTCACCCTCCTGGGCGCTTGTGGCGGGGGCGGCCCCACGGATCCTCCGCCTCCCTCCCTTGGCAGCATCCAGATACAGGCCCTTCCCGAAGAAGTCGCGGATCTTGCCGCCTGGACCCTGAGCGAGCCCGATAGCGGAAGCCAAAGTGGAAGCGGGGTCGCGACTCTCGAGGACATGCCCACGGGTGCTTACTCTCTCCAATGGGAGGATTTGGAGGGGTGGATCACTCCCTCTGCATCTCAGGGAAATCTTGCCGCGAATGACACGCTTCTGCTCACTGCCACTTATTTGCCTGATCCCGATCCGGTCACCCAGAGCGCCTGGCTTCTTTTTGAAGCGGGCTCTTTTGCCGAGGCTCTTCTCATGTTTGAGGAGGCACTCGGAATGGATGCGGACTATGCCGAAGCTCATCACGGGCTCGGCTGGTGCCAACTGCTTCTGGGAAATCTGTCCGAAGCGGTGGAAGCATATTCTGCAGCCAGAGCTGCCGGACTGAACACGGCCGATCCGCTGGTGGGAGAAGCTCTGGCTCTTCGTGACCTGGAGCCAGTGGACTTCCCGGCGGCTATTGAAGCGGCGGAGGCCGCGCTTCTTCTTCAGCCCGACTATGACTTCGTACACGATGAGCAGCTCGACTGGCATGACCTGCGCCTTGTGATTGCCCAAAGCCAGGTGGCGCTCGGAGAATACCTGCTTGCCCTCGACGAGGTGATTCTTCTCGGAGGAGTGGCCCCCGACCCCGGGTCGGAGACTTTCCTGGAGGATCTGCTTTCGGAGATTCAGCGTCTCGAAAGCCTCTACGGCTCCTGATTCTATTCCTTGCTTGTGCCTCTGAAATTGTAGCTGGCCTTCTTCCTGCCGTCTTTTGTGTAGGGAGAAGCTCTCGATGCAGGGTTCCCTCTGGCAGCCGCCCTTTTGCCCGGACCCCAAGTGACGCTACCATCAACACTTACAGGTCCCCAGGCCCTTCAGGAAGCAGGGGTCGATCCCCGGTTTCAGGAGAGTATCTCCAGCAGATACAATTTCAGAGGCACAACAAATAAACCTCCGAAGGGGCTTGACTTGGCAGACGGTGGGGAGTAATCTCTGCGCAGTGGGGGAAAGTGGGTGAAGATTCATTCTCTTTCACTCAAGGAAAGGAACCGGATGTCGGCCTTCATCGGAACTCATCGCTGTCGAGTGGACGCCAAGGGGCGCTTCAATGTGCCGGCCAGTTTCCGGCGCTATCTCGGCACGGAGGGCGGCGAGACCTTTGTGATCAGCCGGGGAACCGAGCAGTGCCTGATTCTTTTTGCCCCCGACGGTTGGAAGGCCTTCCAGGAAAAGCTGGCGGCCCTGCCTGCGGGCGCAGACAAGAAGAAGACGATCCGCTTCTACAGTGCGAATTCCGCCACGGTGGTTCTGGACCGGCAGGGGCGTGTCGGTATTCCCAAGGACTACCTGGGCGATTACGGAATTGAGGGAGAGGCCCTTCTGGTGGGGGCCCTCGACTATATCGAAGTCTGGATGCCCGAAGACTTCGATCGCCATCTGAAGGACGCCGAAGAGGTCGTCCGGAAGATGGATACCCTCCTCTGATCCCACCACTGGCCGGCAGGCCCGCTCCATGCGGGCCGCCCGCCGGCCAAAGAGGTGAGACGGGGAGGGAGGGTGAGAGAGAAAAGGGGAGAGAGATGCTGCACATCGAGACATTGAGAGAGAAGGTTCTGCTTCGCCCCGGAGGCGAGTGGGATTCAAGTGTCGAGATGGAACTGAAGTCCCGGATCCTCGGCAAGATGAGCGAGGGCTATCGGGATTTTGTGATCGACCTCAGTGAACTGGGGCACATCAAGTATTCCATTCTTCCCGACTTGCTGTCGTTTTATCGGCAGATTCGAAGGCAGGGGGCCGAGCTTGCTCTGGCGAGTCCGAGTTCTTACCTGCTTTCCATTCTTGCAGCGGGAGATCTCGCGGGACAGGTTCCCATTTATCCTTCAGAGGCTTGTGCGGGTCCGGATGACTGGAGCTCTTCCGCTGCCATGGTTCACTGGCAAGAGGGTGAGAGAGAAGAGAGTGGCCTGGGTCTTTAGGCCACTCTCTATTTTTGAAAGGTGCAGATGAGGCACAAACCGGTGCTTCTTGAGGAGACTGTGGAATTCCTCAGACAGGGAGGCCCCGGACTTTATCTGGACGGCACTCTCGGGGCGGGAGGTCACAGTCGGGCCCTCCTGGAAAGCTTCGGGGATGCCAGAATTCTGGGACTGGACCAGGATTCCGTGGCTCTGGACGCTGCCCGGGAAACTCTTTCCCCCTTTGCCCAAAGAGTTCTGTTTCACAAGGGGAACTTCAGGGACATGGAAGCACTGCAGAGAGAGTTTGCGCCGGAAGGCTTTCGCGGAGTTCTCCTCGACCTCGGTCTCAGTTCCCTGCAAATCGACGAAGCCGACCGCGGGTTTACCTACCAGCAGGACGCTCCCCTGGATATGAGAATGAGTGAAGACACGCCCCGAAGCGCAGCGGATCTTCTTGCGGAGCTGGATGCAGAAGCTCTTCAGTCCCTGCTTTCAGAATTTGGGGAAGTTCGTCATGCCCGCCGCATTAGCCGGGCCATCGTGGAGTTCCGGGAGCAGGAGCCACTGCTTCGCAGTTCCCAGCTTCGCCGAGCCATTGAATCGGCGGTCCCGGCGGGCCCGAAGAGAACGGGGGAAGTGGCTCGCGTCTTTCAGGCTCTCCGCATCAGCGTCAACGGGGAACTGGAGGCACTTGACGAAGCCCTGGAATGCCTGCCCCGGGTTCTCGCAGAAGGGGGGCTGGCCGTTCTGATCAGCTATCACTCTCTGGAGGATCGTCGGGTGAAGCAGAGCTTCCAGCGGGGAAGTCTGGACTGCCTCTGTCCCCCGAGCCTGCCGGTCTGCGCCTGTGATCATAAGAGGAAGTATGAGATTTTGACGCCGCGCCCTCGGGGTGCGGGAGAAGAGGAAATCAGAAGCAATCCGCGCGCAAGAAGCGCAAGGCTGAGAGTCGCCAGGAGGATCGCCCAATGAGCAGCGCCCCCCGAAGAGTGCAGATCTGGAACCCGGACTCCCGCAGGGGAGAGGAGAGCGGGCTTGAGAAGTTCTCCGAGCGCAAGGAAATCTGGTTCCTTGCAGTTCTCTTCCTGCTGGTTCTGGTCATTGTCATCTGGCAGAACAATGCCGCCTGGAGGCTCAGTAGCGAAATGGCGCATCTGGAAAGTCAGCGCGACGCACTTCGAAACACGGTCCTCCAACTGGGAACCGAGCTCACCGAATTGCAGCAGCCGAACTTTCTTTTGGCAGGTCTTTCCCCGGGAGAAAAGCTTTCCCCGGATCTCAGCGGTCGGGTTATGATCTCGGCAGATCCCCTGCCAAGGAGCCGGAGGGCTTCTGGGGGGGGAGAACAGTGGTTAGCCAGCCTGGGCCTTGCGGTTCCCAGTGCCCTGGCCTCAGAGTCTCCCTAGCGTCCATCCTGAAAGCGAGCCCCGATGCCGCAGTCTCCCGCCCCCGGTTTGAAATTTCTGGGGAGGCTGATGATTGCTCTCTCTCTCTTGCTGGCGGCTCGCCTGATTCAACTCCAGTGGGTCCAACATGACTTCTACCTCCGTTGCGCTCTGAGGCAGTGGGAGCGCAAGGTGTCCCTGCCCGGGAGTCGCGGCAATCTCTATGACCGAAGCGGCTCTCCGCTGGCGGTAAGCGCACACAAGATCAGAATCAGCACCGACCCTTCCTGGTTTGTCGACATGGAGGGGGAACGGAAGAAGAGGATTCTGGGTCTGCTCTCGAGGATACTGGACAGAAAGGAGTCCCTTCTTCGGCGTCAGTTGAAGAAAAATGGTCACTTCCTCCTTCTCGACGATGGCCGCCAGTTGACTTCCGAAGAGAGAGAAGCTCTGGAAGAGACAGGTCTCTTCAGGCTGGAGGAGCAGACCAAGAGACTCTATCCCCTGGGGAGCATCGCTGCGCCCCTGATCGGATTTCTCAATTCCGAGGGCAACGGAGCAGGAGGTCTTGAGGCTTCCCTGCAGGAGTTTCTTGCCGGGGAACCGGGGCTTGCGAGAGTGCAGAAGGACGGGAGAGGAAGAAGCAGCAAGAGCAGTTCGAAGATCGTGGTCAAACCCGCCGTTCCCGGGGGAGATGTCACTCTGACCATCGACCACAAAATGCAGGCAATCGTGGATGGAGAACTGAAGCGGGCGGTGGAAGACGCTTCTGCCAAGTCAGGGGCTGCCGTGGTTCTCGAGCCTTCCACGGGCCACCTGCTGGCTCTGTCATCCTGGCCTTCGCCGGAATCCCGCGACGATGCCTACCGTGCCGTGGAATGGCAACTTCTCCCCCTGCAGGCTTCCTATGAGCCCGGCTCCACGGTCAAGGCTCTCAGCAGTGTCGCCCTGATGGAGAAAGGGGGCGTGGACTTCCAGACCCAGACGGATGCTGAAGATGGGACGGCCCTGATTGATGGATTTGCCATCCGGGATGACAAGGAGCATTTCGGCTTTCTCAGTTTTCGGGAGGCCTTTTCCCTTTCCAGTAATGTCTGCTTTGCCAAACTCTCCGAAAGGGTCAGCGATCAGGAGCTCTTCTCGACCCTGAGAGATTTCGGATTCGGGATCCGAAGCGGACTGGAGTATCCCGGAGAGCAGGACGGCATCCTGCGGCACCCCACAGAATGGAGCCGACGAAGTCGCCTGACCCTGGTATTCGGACAGGAGATGAGTGCAACTCCTCTTCAGATGGTTTCGGCTTTTGCTGCTCTGGCAAATGAGGGTCGACTGATGAAACCTCAACTGATTCTGGCACGGGCGAAATCCGGTCGGCCCGCGGAGAAAGTCGAGGAGTTGAGCATTCGGAAGGTATGTCGGGAGTCCACGGCCCGGAAGATCCTGGAGCTTTGCGAAGAGGTGGTTCTTGAGGGAACGGGAACAAGAGCCGCCGCGGCACCTTTCCGCGTGGGAGGGAAGACCGGAACCGCACAGAAGTTCGAACAGGGAAAACTCAAGTCGGGGAAATACATGGCCAGTTTCATCGGCATGATTCCTCTGGAGAAACCGAGCCTTGTGATTGGTGTTTTTCTGGACGAACCACGATACGGGAAGCACCATGGCGGGGTGAGTGCCGCTCCGGCCTTCGCGCGAATTGCCCGCCGGGCAGCCCTGTCTACCGACTGGCTGGCTCTGCCGGAAATCGAGGAAGACGAGAAGGGGAATCCTGGGGGCTTTCGTCTTGCCTCCTATCTCGATCTGGAAGCGGAGGAGGCTCAGCGCCTGGCGGTGAAGGCCGGTGTCCCCGTTCTTCTTCGAGGTCGGGGAGAGAGGGTCGTGGCGCAGGAACCGGCCCCCGGCGCACTGCTTCCACCGGATGAGAATCTGAACCTGATTCTCGGGGGAGAAAAGCGAAAGCCCGGGGAACCACCCCGCCTGAAAGGCTGTACACTCCGCGAGGCAAGAAAACGCGCCCTGGAAAGGGGCTATCAGATTGAAGCCCGGGGCCAGGGAATTGTCATTCGTCAGGAAGCCCCCCGAGATCGCAAGATTATCGTGAAACTGGGAGAACCATGAGCCGAATCTGGACCCTGGAGGAGCTTTGTCATGCACTCTCCCATTGCAGGAGAGAGGGTGGCCCGGCTTCGATTTCCGGGATCTCTTTTGACAGCCGGGAGGTGAGAAGCGGCGATCTTTTTGCCGCCCTTCCGGGAGTGCAAAGTGAGGGTCTGGACTACCTGGAACAGGCTCTTTCCCGGGGGGCCGTGGCGGTTCTTGCTCCATCCACGGCGACCCTTCCGCGGGATCTGCCAGCCCTTCTTTGTGATTACCCAGCAGAGAGTGCGGGGCAAGTGGCCCACCTTCTGGCCGGAAACCCTTCCCGTGACTGGCCTCTTCTTGCCGTAACCGGAACCAATGGAAAGAGCAGTTCTGTCTTTCTTCTTCGCCATCTTCTCGGGCAGGAGGAGGAGTGGGGCATGCTGGGGAGCCTGAGCTATGAGACCGGCCTAAGAAAGGAAGAGAGCAGTCACACGACTCCCGATGCCCTGCGTCTTTCCACCTTTCTTCGGGAAATGCGGGACTCGGGATTTGCGGGCGCGGTTATGGAGGCCAGCAGCCACGCTCTCGAGCAGTCCCGGCTGGCAGGTTGCAAGGTTCATGCTGCGCTTTTTACCAACCTCAGTCGGGATCATCTGGACTATCACGGGAGTATGGAGGATTACTTTGAGGCAAAACTGCTTCTCCTCGGTCTCTTGGGAGATCGTGCCCCCTGCCTTTACAACCGCGACGATGAGTGGATGAAACAGGTGGGCAAAGTGCATCCAGGGGCTCTCTCCTTCGGGCATCACAAGGAAGCGGACTATCGCATTCTTGAAGAGGACTGCAGTGCCGAGGGGAGCCGGATGCGAATGAGTTTTGCCGGAGAGGGAGAACGGGACTTCTTCTCGCCACTTCCCGGACGCTTCAATGGAATGAATGTAGCCGGAGCTTTGGCTCTGGCCCATGCAATGGGGAGGGACAAGGACCTGCTCATTGATTGCCTTCCCACTTTCGTAGGGGTTCCCGGAAGGATGGAGTCATGGCGACTTCCCTCGGGGGCAAGGGTGCTGATTGACTTTGCGCATACTCCCGATGCCGTGGAAAAAGTCTGTCTTGCGGCTCGCCCTCTTTGCCGGGGAACTCTCCGGATCCTGATCGGAGCCGGCGGGGACCGGGACCGGGGGAAACGCCCGCAGATGGCCGCGCTGGCCGCTTCTTTTGGAGATCACTTGATTCTCAGTAGCGACAATCCCCGAAGCGAGGATCCAGAAAGGATCCTCGACGACATGGAGTCCGGACTGGATTCTTCAAAATACTCCTGGCAGAGAATCAGTTCCCGTTCCGAGGCGATTGCCCGGGCCTGTGCAGAGTGTGAGGACGGGGATCTTCTTCTCCTGCTGGGCAAGGGAGATGAAACCTGTCAGGAAATCGCCGGCGAACGCATTCCCTTTCGGGATTCCGAAGAAGTTCAGAAGGCGGGAGGGCGCAGTGATTAACCCGGCATGGATCGAGGAAACACTGGCTGCATCAAGGCAGCTTCTGGACTCCCATCGGGGAAGTGCCGGTGTTTCGGGAGCTTCGATAGACAGCAGGAGTATCCGGGGCGGAGAGATCTTCTTCGCTCTTCCCGGGGATAACACCGACGGACACCGGTTTCTCGATGCAGCGGGAAAAGCGGGAGCCTCTGCTCTGGTTCTGGAGGAGGAGGAACCCTTCAAGCGACTTTCAGAATCTGCTGACGGCTTTTCTCTCTTTCGGGTAAGGGACTGCCTGAGCGCTCTGCAGGAACTGGCGTCTCAGCGCGTGAGAGATTGCCATGTCCGGGTTCTTGCGATTACCGGAAGCAATGGAAAGACCGGAACCAAGGATCTCCTGGCGGCCCTGCTGGGAAGCCATGGGAAGACCTATGCGAGCAAGGGCAACCTGAACAACCAGATCGGCCTTCCTCTCACCCTTCTCTCCATGCCGGAGGACGCCGACTATGTCGTGGCAGAGATGGGCTGTTCCGGTTTCGGGGAGATCCGGAAACTGTCGGATCTTTTCCCGCCCTTTGCCGGTATCGTGACAAACATCGGCGAAGCGCACCTGGAGGAACTGGGGGATCTTGACGGAGTCTTTCGGGCAAAAAGCGAGTTGCCGGAATCCCTCCCGGTAGAAGGTCTATTCGTGACCTCCGGTGATGAAGACTATGCCCGCGCCCTGAAGGAGTCGAGTCCCGCCAGAACGGTCTTTGCCGGAAGGGGAGAGGAAAACCACTACCAAATTGAGGATCTCGGTTTGATCGACCCCGTGCAACGCCGTTTCAGGATCGAAGGCCTGGAGGGCCAACTGGCCGCTCCTTCCGCCCATACCCTTCTCAACCTGTCTCTGGCCTGGGCACTGGCCCGGGAACTTGGCGCAGAGGCCGAAGCGATGCTGGAGTCTCTCAAGTCCTTTCAGGGAGAGGAAAACCGCTCGACACTCCTTCGTCTGGGCTCACACCTGCTGATGAACGACTCCTACAATGCGAATCCGTCCTCCCTGCGCGTGGCTCTCGACTGGCTGTCCCAGCCTTCGGAAGGGAAATGCTGGGCCGTTTTGGGCGACCTTCTGGAGTTGGGTGACGATGCCGCAGGGATTCACGGGGCACTGGGAGAGGAAATCGCCGGGCGGAAGATCGACGGACTTCTGGCACTGGGTCCCCTTTCGGCCGTCATGGTGCAGCAAGCTTCAAAAGCCGGGCTGGACCATTCCTACCATTTCGAGGATCATGGATCTCTGGTGGAGAAACTTTCCGCTTTGCTTGGATCCGGGGACCGGATACTCCTGAAGGGATCCCGGGGAATGGCCATGGAGAGGCTTCTTCCCCTGCTGGAGAAAACGCTGAACGACTGTCCTGAGGAATGGCAATGATCTATTACCTTCAACCCTGGCTCGCGGAGTATTTCTCGGCCTTCCGGGTTCTCCGTTATCTGACCTTTCGCAGTGCCTATGCGATGGTCACGGCACTGCTGATCTGCTTCATCATCGGCCCCTGGCTGATTCGAAAGCTCCGGCAACTTCAACTGGGAGAGACCATCCGCAGCGAAGGGCCTGAAAGCCATCAGGCGAAGGCGGGCACCCCGAGCATGGGCGGTCTTCTGATTCTGGCTGGCATTCTCCTGCCCAGTCTGCTCTGGGCGGATCTCTCCAATCGCTATGTGCAGTTGGTTCTCGCGGTCACGGTCTGGACGGGGCTGATCGGTTTTCTTGATGATTACCTGAAAATCGTTCGTAAGAAAAGCAAGGGACTTGTCGGTCGCTACAAGATGATCGGACAGCTGGCCTTTGGCCTCGGTCTTGGCTGCTTTCTCTATTTTTTCCCTCTGGAACCCGGGGTGGCTTCTGCAACCGAACTTCCCTTCTTCAAGGGAAGCCTTCTGCAACTGGGACTGATCTATGTCCCCCTGGTCGTGATCGTGGTGGCCGGCACGAGCAATGCCGTGAATCTCACGGATGGTCTCGATGGTCTTGCCATCGGCATTACCGCCATTGTCTTCTTCTCCTTCATGGCTCTGGCCTATCTCAGCGGAAACAAGGTCTTCAGTGAGTATTTGAACATTCTCTATCTGCCGGGAGCCCAGGAACTGACCGTCTACTGTGCCTCGGTGGTGGGGGCTTCTCTCGGCTTCCTCTGGTTCAATTCCCATCCCGCAGAGATTTTCATGGGAGACACGGGGAGTCTCTCCCTGGGCGGAGCCTTGGGCACAGTGGCGATTTTGCTGAAGAAGGAACTCCTTCTCGTAATCCTCGGCGGGGTCTTTGTCCTGGAAGCCCTGAGCGTGATCCTCCAGGTGGGAAGCTTCCGGTTTTTCGGCGGGAGGAGAATCTTCCGGATGGCTCCCCTGCATCATCACTTTGAACTGAAGGGCTGGGCGGAGCCGAAAATTGTGGTTCGTTTCTGGATTCTGGCGGTTCTTCTGGTCCTGATCGGACTTTCCACGCTGAAGTTGAGATAGATGTCCGGTACCCTGATTCTGGGAATGGCCCGAAGCGGGCAAGCTGCTGCCCGCTTGCTGATGGAGGAAGGCAAAAGCCCCCGGCTTGCGGACAGCAAGCTCTCGCAGGAGGATCTTCCTTCCGCGCTCCGGGATCTGGATTTTCGTGGAGGGGCTTTTCGCGAGGAGTTTTTTGAAGGGATTGACACCCTGATTCTCAGCCCCGGCGTTCCGCTGGACTCGCTCCCCGTGCATGTGGCTCGCCGCCGGGGAATCCGCGTGAGCGGAGAACTGGAAGAGGCCTTCTCCCGCACCCGTCGCCCGGTGATGGCCATTACCGGCAGCAATGGCAAGAGCACCACCACGACTCTGGCATCGCTTCTTCTTGAGGCATCCGGTCTGCGGGCTCCTGCCTGTGGAAATCTCGGAACGCCTCTATCCGATGCCATCGTCAATCATCCCGATGCCGATGTCTGGGTGGTGGAAGTCAGCAGTTTTCAGGCGGAGACCTTTTCCCGCTTCCACCCCCGATCTGCCTCTCTTCTGAACCTCACGCCCGATCACCTGGATCGCTATGTCAGCATGGAGGCCTATGCCCGCGCAAAGCTGGCCTGTTTCTCCTTGATGAAGGAGGAAGACACGCTGGTTCTTGATGAAAGCCTCGAGGAGCGGCTTTCTTTCTGTCCCTCGAGAAGACTGCGCTTTTCCCGAAAGGACTCCGGTGGGGAGGGGGCATTTCTCTTGGGCGATGATCTCTGCCTGAGGTTCGGGGGGAAGGAGGACAGGGTGCTGCCGCTGGCAGAACTGGCCCTGGCCGGGGAGCACAATCTTCTCAATGCGCTGGCGGCGCTGGCTCTTTCCCTGCCCCTGGGCCTGAAGCCCGGGGCGGCTGGAGATGTACTCCGGGAGTTTTCCGGCCTTCCCCATCGCATGGAGTCTCTGGGAGTTCTCGGTCCCCTGAACTGCTTCAATGACTCGAAGGCCACCAATGTCGAAGCCACCCTCGCGAGTCTGGGCAAGCATCCCCGACCCTTTCGACTTATTGCCGGTGGCAGGGACAAGGGCGGTGATTTCAGTCTTCTGGCAGGGGGCCTTCCCCGACTGAAGCGGGTCTACGCGATCGGAGAGGCCAGCGGGAAAATCCTGGAGGCTTTTGGTGACCGCGCCCTTGCCTGTGAAACTCTGGAGCGTGCCATCAAGAAGGCCCGGCAGGAAGGCTCTGAAGGGGAGGATCTCATTCTCTCTCCCGCCTGCTCGAGTTTTGATCAGTTCCGGGATTTCGAGGACCGGGGCGACCGCTTCCGGGATCTGATTCGGGAGCTCTCATGATTGCCCTCTTCCGCTCCCTGAATCGCACCCTCATCCTGACCCTTCTTGTCCTGATCTTCTTCGGAAGCACGATGCTCTATTCTGCCAGTTCCGCCCATCGGAAGGGAGGACTGGAAGTGGGTCTGCAGGAATTGTCCGACCGCGTGTTCCACGTGATGATCGGACTTTCCGTTTTGGTTCTCCTCGTGGTGATTGACTATCAGGTTCTTCGCAAACTGGCTCTCGCAGGCTTCCTCCTGGGCGTTTTTCTTCTGGTGATGGTGCTGTTTACAAAGGGAATCCGGGGCACCCGTGGCTGGCTTTCGCTTCTCGGCTTTTCCCTGCAAGCCGCTGAACTGGCGCGACTGGCCATGTTGATCTTCATGGCGAAACTTTTGGCCGACAGGGAAGAGGAGGGCAGCCATTGGAAGCGTCTGCGTCTTCCCCTGCTCGTGCTCTTTCTTGTCCCCGCCCTTGTCATCTTTCAACCCGACTTCGGCTCCGCCTTTGCGATCGGGCTGAGTGGCTTGCTACTGCTTCTGGCTGCCCGCCTTCCCCGTCGATGGCTCCTGGCCCTGCTGCTGGGGGGACTGTTTATTGCGGGGACCGGTTACCAGGCGAGTGAGAGGATTCGGGAGCGCATTGACTGGACCTACCGGGTCGACCCGACGGAATTGCGGGACGAAACCTATCAACTGGGTCAGAGCCTGATCGGATTCGGTGCCGGAGGGGTAAGGGGCCGGGGTCCCGGTGCGAGTCGGCAGAAGGTGTTCTTTCTCCCGGACCATCACACTGACTTTATCTACTCCATTGTCGGGGAAGAATTGGGTCTGATGGGCTCTCTTTCCACGCTTTTTCTTCTTGTCTTTCTTTCAACACGGATGTTGCAGATCGCAAGACGGCATACAGAGCCTTTCGGGCGCTACCTTGCTTCGGGCATGGCTTCGATGGTCTTTGCCTATACTTTCCTGAACATGGCCGTAGCTCTGGGACTGTTTCCCCTGACGGGGCTACCTCTGCCGTTTTTCAGCCACGGGGGAAGTGCCCTGATCATGAACATGGCGGCCGTGGGGATCTGTCTCTCCGTGGATCGGCAACAGAAGAAACCGGATCGAAGGTCTCCAGGGAAGGTGAGCGGTGAACTGGAAGATCTCTTTCAGAGGGGTTCCTCATGAAGCGCATGATCTTTACCGGCGGGGGAACCGGGGGGCACATCTACCCGGCCCTTGCATTGGCCCGGGAGTTTCTTGACCGGGATCCTGCCAGAAAGGCTCTCTATCTCGGATCCGGACGGGGCCTGGAGAGTCGGGCTGCCGCAAGTGAAGGGCTTCCTTTTGCCCCGATTCCCGCAAGGCCCTGGAGGGGGCGCAATCCTCTTCAGCGGATTCTCTTTCTTTGGGACCTCCTGCGTGCCTGGTTTCTCTGTATCGGTCACCTTCGGCGTTTTCGCCCTGATGCGGTGCTGGCCACCGGGAGCTATGTCAGCCTTCCGGTCGTCCTGGCAGCCCGAAGCCTGCGCATTCCCTATTTCCTTCAGGAGCAGAATCGCGTGCCCGGCAAGGTGAACCTCTGGATGGCATCGCGTGCCCGGGAAATCTATGCGGCCTTTCGGGGAACAGAGGAACATTTTCCCAAATCTTCCTGTCTTGTTTTCGGGAACCCCCTAAGACCCTCTTTTCTGAACAGGGAAACAGGGGAGAGAGAGGAAGGCCCTCCCCGGCTTCTGGTCTTTGGAGGCAGCCGCGGGGCAAGCAGGATCAACCGCGCCGTGATGGAGGCCCTGCCGGCTTTGCTGAAGGACCTTGCCTTCACCGCGCTGCTTCAGACAGGAGAGGAAGAGCTGGAGGAAGTCCGTTCCGCGCTCGCTGTCCATGATTCCATTGAGGTGTTTCCCTATCTGGACGACATGCCGCGGCACATGGCAGAAGCCGATCTTCTGCTTTGCCGGGCCGGAGCCATGAGTCTGGCCGAACTGACCGTCTGCGGGCTTCCCGCAATACTGGTTCCCTATCCTCATGCCGTCGATGACCACCAGACCCGCAATGCGGAGATGCTCGTGGAGGCCGGTGCCGCCCTTCTTCTTCCGGATTCGGAACTTCAGGGCAGAATCCTCTCTGAGGCACTTCGCCCGCTACTTTCCGACAGGGCACTGCGGGAGAAGATGGCGCTTGCTTCGGCATCTCTTGCCAAACCCGATGCCGCGAGCAGAATCCTGGATTCCATAGAGAAATACTTGTCGGGGCGGGGAGCCGATGATATTTCTTCTCCTGGCTCCAAAGGAGAAATATCATGATCCTGGGCAGAACCCGCCAGATCCATCTGGTCGCTATTGGTGGAATTGGCATGAGCGGAATCGCAGAAATCCTTGTAAACAGCGGGTTTCGGGTGTCAGGCTCCGACTTGAGCGAGAGTCCTGCCCTGCAGCGGCTGCGGAGTCTCGGGATTTCCTGCCATGTGGGACATCGTGCCGAGCAGGTGGGGGAGGCGGATGTTGTGGTCCACTCCACGGCGGTTCCTCCCGACAACCCGGAACTTCAGGAGGCCCGCCGCAGGAAGATCCCCGTGGTTCGCCGTGGCGAAATGCTCGCAGAACTGATGCGCCTGAAGCACGGCATTGCGGTGACCGGAAGCCACGGAAAAACCACCACCAGCAGTCTGGCTGCGGAGATCCTTCATGCGGGCCAACTGGAGCCGACGGCCGTGATCGGCGGAAGGCTGCACAGTATCGGAAGCAATGCCCTCCTGGGCTCCGGTCCCTACATGGTGGTGGAAGCGGATGAAAGTGACGGCTCTTTTCTGCGCCTTGCGCCCACCTGGGCTGTCGTGACCAATGTGGATCGCGAACATCTCGACCACTACGGCTCCTTTGAAAAGCTCCAGGAGGCCTTTGTGGACTTTCTGGACCGGGTTCCTTTCTATGGGGCGAGCATCGTCTGTCTGGAGGATCCGGTCCTGCGGTCCCTTCTGCCCTCGGTCTCCGGCCGCATTGTGGGATACGGTTTCGGCGAGGATGCGGCTCTTCGCGGTCGTCTTCTGGAAAAGAGCGAGCGGGGAATGCGATTTGCCTGGGAAAGTGCGAGGAACCGCGGAGAAGCGGAGATCCCTCTTCTTGGGGATCACAATCTCCTCAATGCCCTGGCGGCCGTGGCCGTGGGTCTGGAGCTGTCCATGGAGCCGGAAGCCATCGCTCTGGGGCTGTCTCGTTTCCGGGGCGTGGGACGGCGTTACGATGTGAAGGGGGAAGCTCGGGGAGTGTTTGTCATCGACGATTACGCACATCATCCCACGGAGATAACTGCGATACTTAAAGCACTGCATGAACACTCGAAACGCCCTGTGAAGGCCGTCTTCCAGCCTCATCGCTACAGCCGGACTCAGATTCTCTTTGATGATTTCGCAGCGGCCTTTGATCTGGCCGAGGAAGTCATCATCACGGAGATCTACGAGGCCAGTGAGAAGCCCATTGAGGGGATCACTCCCGAAGCTCTGGTCGAGAGTGTCAATCGGCGGGGCAAGACTCCCGCGCTTCACCTGTCGGATCGCGAGGAACTCAGTGACTACCTGCTGGAGAGTCTCGAGGAAGGCGACCTTCTGGTCACCCTCGGAGCGGGCAACCTGAACCGTTTCTCCGAGGAGTTTCTGGCCCGGCTTCAGGAGTCCTGATGGAAGCCGCGCAAAACGCCTACGCCGGTCCCTGGTTAGCGGAACATCCACTTGCCCCCTTGAGCAGCTTTCGAGTCGGCGGAAAGGCCGACTGGCTGGTTGAGCCCGGGGAGGAAGAGGCCGGTCCCCTTCTTGCCCGCCTCCGGGAGCTTCAGGTCCCGGTGACTTTTCTCGGGGAGGGCAGCAATGTCCTGATCCGGGACGGGGGGATCCGGGGCGTGGTTCTTCGCGTGGGCAAGGCTCTTTCATGGATCCGTTTTGAAGGGGATTACGCAAGCTGTGGCGCGGGGCTCTCCAGTTCCCGTCTGGCACGCCTTGCAAGGGAAGAGGGACGGGGTGGCTTCGCGTGGGCAGCATCCCTGCCCGGCAATCTGGGGGGAGCTGTTCGCATGAATGCGGGTTGCTTCGGCGGAGAAATCGGAGAGGTCTTCCACTCCCTTTCCGGCTGGACTCTGGGTGGCGAGCGCCGTTTGGTCAGTGCTGAGGAGATCGAGTTTCGCTATCGACATTCTTCCCTGCCCGGGGACTTTCTGGTCACCTCCCTCAAGCTGCGTCTTCCCCTCCTGTCCTCCGATGAACGAAGTGCCATGGAAGAGAGATTCCGGGAGGTTCAGCAGACTCGCGCCCGAAGCCAGCCGGGAGGTCTCTTTACCGCAGGAAGCACCTTCCGCAATCCTCCCGGAGATTCTGCGGGCCGACTTCTCGAGCAGTGCGGGCTGAAGGGTCGCAGTGTCGGGGGGGCCATGGTGAGCGAGCGACACGCGAATTTCATTGAGGCCCGGGGCGAGAAGGTTCTTGCTTCCGACATCGAGTCCCTGATGCAGATCATGGCCGAGGAGGTCGAGCGACAGACGGGCATTCGCCTGAAAAGGGAGGTGGTCCTCCTTGGCGAAGCCTAGGCAGCGCATGGCGGTTCGCCGCCGCGGCCCCTGGCGCAAGATCCTGCTGGTCCTCATCCTCTGTCTTCTGGGTTTGGGAGGATGGGGGAGCTGGAAGGGATTCCTTGCCATCCTCAACAGCGATTTCCTCACGACCCGCTATCTGGAGGTCGAGGGATGTCGTGTGGTTCCCGAGGAGAAAATCCGGGAGCTTCTTCAGCCTGCGATCGGGCAGCCTCTTTTTCGTCTGGACCGGGAAACGCTAGGTAGCTCCCTTACCGTCCTTCCCAGAATCCGTTCCCTGAAGCTCAGCCGACACCTGCCGGGAACCCTGCGCTGCCGCGTGGAGGAATCGGAGGCACTGGCACTTTTCTACGACGGCAAATTTCGCGAGATCGACCGGGAGGGCCGCTTTCTGGAACGCTATGGCAGTGAGGCGCCCGATCTGCCGATTCTGCGCAAGAGCGATCGTATTTCCGCTGACAGCCTCATGACGCTGGCTCTTCCGGTTCTCACTGCTCTTCAGGAGTCCTTTTTTGATCTCTCCCGCGAGGTCAGCGATCTGGGGCTGGAAGAAAGGGGCCTGTTTTTCTACCGGAACGAGGGACAGTGCCGGGTCCTCCTCGGATGGGATTCCTTCGATGAGAAAATAGCCAACTACCGGGAAATCCACTCCCGACTGGATCAGGAAAAGAGCTTCCCCGAAGAACTGGATTTGCGTTACCGTGATCAGGTCATCGCGAGAGACCGGGAGTGAAAGCATGAACGACAGCATGATCATCGTGGGACTGGATCTCGGAAGCCACCGGGTTTCCATGGCCATTGCGGAACTGGACGGACGGGGGAAACTGCGGGTCCTGGGCTTGGGGACCTCGAGCAGTGAAGGAATCGTTCGCGGGGAAGTGATGGACTTTGACCGTGCTCTTGATTGTGTTCGCACCGCTCGCCGTGAGGCAGAGGCTGCGGCCGGCCATGATGTGCAGTCGGCATTCGTTTCGGTAAGCGGGAAGGACTTCGTTGTCCGTCGCAGCGAGGGTGTTCATGTCAAGGACGGAGACGGGCGTGAAATCACTCGAGAGGATCTTGAGCAGGTGGTGCGGGTTGCCAAGGGAATGCTGCTGCCTGAGGGCTACCGCATTCTGCACACGCTTCCCGTAGATTTCATTCTTGATGGTCGTTCCGGCATCAAGGATCCCGTGGGGATGGATGGCATCCGCCTGCAGGCGGAGGTGCAACTGGTTCTGGGAAGTTCTCCGCACCTTGACAACACGAGGAAACTCGTCGAGAAGGCGGGCGTGGGTGTCGAGAGTCTGGTCTTCAGTCCCCTGGCCACGGCCATGGCCGCACTCAGTCCCGATGAAAGGGAAACAGGGACGATTCTCTTCGACATCGGTGACGGGTCCACGGAGATCCTCGTGTTGGAGAAAGGGGCCCTGCAACACTGTCAGGTTCTTCCCATCGGTGGCTCGAATATCAGTCGTGATCTTTCCATCGGTCTGAGCATTCCTTTTGAAGAGGCCGAGCGGCTGAAGCGAAATGCCTGTGTTGCAATTGAAGAGAAGCGACAGAATCTCAGCTTCCCGATTCGTCAGATGGGGAGCAGTGAGAACCGGAGCGTGAGCCTGGAGACGATTCGTTCCATCATGGATCCCCGCCTGAACGAAATCCTGGAAGTGGCCTGGAGGTCTGCCCTGGAAGGAAGCGAGGCGGCTCGCCTTCCCTCGACTGGGCTGGTTCTCTGTGGGGGAGTGGCTCGGATGCCGGGCATCGGGGATCTGGCCAGCCAGCGTTTTGACCGTCCGGTGCGTCTGGCCTCGCCGGTGGACACTGAGGGTCTTCTTGCTGAACTTCGGGACCCCCGCTACACGCCACTCGTCGGGCTTCTGCGCTACGGCTATCAGCGCCTTCAGGGAGAAGGTCGGGAGTCGGTTCCGGAACGCTCCGGGGGAAGCCCTCTCCGCCGTGCCCTGCGTGCGTTTTCGCGGAGATAGACCTCGAAAAAAAACCGGGCGAAACTCCGAATAATCCTAGACAAGATTTTCACTTCCGAGGATACCTTGTCTTGGAGGTGAGAGAAATGTCCAGGAACCCGTCTGAGCGGAGCCAGGCTCCCTTGCATTTCAGTTTTGACAAGGAATTTACCGACTCGGCCAGCATCAAGGTCGTGGGAGTCGGAGGTGCCGGTGGCAATGCGATCGGAAGGATGATCGAAGCCGGGCTCTCGGGGGTCGATTTCATCGACATCAATACCGATGCCCAGGTTCTTTCGGAAAGTCAGGCCCTGCATCGACTCCAGATCGGAAGGAAGCTGACCAAGGGACTGGGTTCGGGGGGCAACCCCGAAGTCGGTCGTCGCGCGATTGAGGAAGATCTCGACGAGTTGAGCGAGCTTCTTCAGGGTGCAGACATGGTCTTCGTCACCGCTGGAATGGGGGGAGGCACCGGAACCGGAGCCGCTCCTGTGGTCGCAGAGATTGCACGCAAGACGGGTGCCTTGACGGTAGGCGTTGTCACCAAGCCCTTCAGCTTTGAGGGCAAGAAAAGGAATCTGGTGGCAGAGACCGGACTGACGGAACTGCGCAGTGAGGTGGACACGCTCATCACGATTCCGAACGAGCGTCTTCTGGAAGTTGTGGATCAGAATGTGGCCTTCTCGGAGGCCTTCCGCGTTGCAGACGATGTCCTTCTCCAGGCGACCCGGGGGATCAGTGACCTGATCACGGTCAAGGGCATGATCAATCTGGACTTTGCGGATGTAAAGAGCATCATGGCGGGAATGGGTCCCGCACTCATGGGTACCGGACAGGCGGATGGCAAGGATCGCGCAGAGTTGGCCGCCGAGCAGGCGATCCGTTGCCCCTTGCTCGAGGAACTGGAAATTGCCGGTGCTCAGGGAGTGCTGATCAATATCACGGGCAGTTCATCCATGACCATGCATGAAGTGACCCGGGCCACGGAGATTATCACCCAGGCTACAGGCGAGGAAGCCAATGTGATTTTTGGAACCGTGATTGACGAGGGAATCGGGGACGCGATGCGCATTACGGTAATCGCCACCGGATTCCAGAGCGAGTATCAAGTTTCCAGTGAGCGTCGGGAAGCGCGGCAACAGGAACTGATCCATCCCGCGCCGAAACGGGCCTTCGCGGCCGTGGCGGGTTCGGACGAAACAGTGGAACTGCCTGCCGAAGAGACAGTCGATGAGAATCCTTTCCCCTTCGAGGCTGCGCCGACGGTTGAGTTGATGGAGATCGCTCCTGAGTCGGAAGCGGGAACATCTCCTGTCGAACCGGTTATGGAAGAGGCTGCGCCGATCCTGACGGAGGAGCCGAGAAGCATGGTGAAGGAAGCGACCTTACGCCCAGAGCAGTCCGAAGACGAGGAATGGACAGTTCCGACCTTCCTTCGGAAACAGAGCGATTAGGAGAGAGATGCCGACCCTATTCCAGAAGATCTTTCGGAACCGGGGCAACGAGGATTACAACACGGGAATCACTCTCTATAATCAGGGCCGGTTCGAAGAGGCCATCAAACGCTTCGAAGCAGCGGTGAGCGAGTCTCCCGTCCACAGCACCACCTATCGCCTGGGAACTTTCTACACCGCAGAAGCACATGCGAACATTGGACGAAGTCTGCTGAGGGCAGAGAAGTATCAGGAAGCCATCAGTCACTTCGAACACGCGCTGGAAGAAACTCCCAACTTTCCCGACCTTCTCTACTGTCTCGGTGTTTCGCGCTTCATGTGCGGGCAAGTGGATGAGGCCCGTCCTCATTTCGAGAAAGCCCTGGAAATCAACCCGGTCTATGTCGAGGCCCGTTGCTTTCTTGCAATCTCCGAAGAAGAATTGGGGCACACTGATGAAAGCCGGGAACATCTGAAGCAGGTGCTGGCGGAGCGCTCGGAGATTCCCATTCAGGTCAGCCAATACCTTCTGGTTCATCTCAAGGAAAAGGAGCACGTCCTGCCGGAGATCAGCCCGGTGCTGGAACTGCTCGAGAGTACTACTCAGTTCCGGGAGGTGTATACCGAGGGCGTGGCCCAGTTCAATCTTGGGCACTTCGACCTGGCCGTTGGTCTTCTGGAGCAGGCTTCTCGCATGAAGCCACACTATGCCGATGTTCAGTGCCAACTTGGTCTGTCGCTGTTCCGCTCCAGGGAGCACTCTCGTGCCATTGAGGAGTTTCAGGGGGCGCTGAAAGTCAATCCCCATTTTCTGGAGGCCGCCTTTTTTCTGGGGGTGGTTCATCTGCATGAGGAATGTTATCTGGAAGCAGAAGAGGCTTTCCTTCGCGCCATGGGCATCCGGAAGGACTCCCATGATCTGCTCTATCATCTGGCTTTGGCCCGTTTCCATCTGGGCAAGAGCGAGGAAGCACTTCCCCTTCTTGAGGAAGTTCTCGAACACAAGCCCGAGTTCACTCAGGCTCGCTATCTGTTGGGCTTGGTGAATTACTCTCTGGGTCAGAGGGAAGAGGGCATTCAGTACCTTCGCAAGGCGCTTTCCCAGAGCCCTCACCTCAACGAGGTGGAGCGCGATCTGGGGCTGATGTACATGAAGCAGGGCGAATGGCAGAGCGCGGAGGAACTCTTCAGCAGTCTCGGGGAGCGCAGTCCCGAGGATCCTTCCCTGCAGTGCTTTATTGCCCAGACCCGGCTGGCACGGAATGAACTGGCAGAAGCGGCTCGCAGTTTCGAGAAGGCCCTGTCTCTGGATCCCGGCAATCTCTATGCGCTCAAGGGGCTGGCCCGTTGCTGGCTGAAGCAGGGGAGACCTTCAGAAGCGCAGAAGATTCTCGATCGTGCTCTCAAGGAGCATGAGACCTTCCCGGATCTCTGGAAACTTCAGGGAGTAACCCACTTTCGTGCCGCCCGAATGAAGGAGGCCGAAGAAGCCTTCCAGCGCGCGATCCAGGGAGCGCCCGGAGATGTGGAAGCGAAACTCGGCATGGCCCTGGTGCTCCGCAATCTGGGACGCTATGATGAGTCCTCCCTTCTCCTGAAAGACATGGAGCGCCTTCATCCCGACCAACTGGAACTGAGCAAGCTGCTGGGTCTTCAGGCCGTGGACCTGGAGGAAATCCCCTAGCGTTTTCGCACTTGCTGGGATAATCTCCCCTTATGCCTTCCCACAACCCCCGAAATCAGGATCTTCAGTCTCCCTGCCAGTATCTCAAGGGAGTCGGCCCCGCTCGTGCAGCAGACCTGTCCCGTCTGGGCATTGAGACTCTGGAAGATCTTCTCCGGCATTTTCCCCGGGAGTATCTGGACCGAAGTCGCATGACTCCTCTCGGCCAACTGAAGCCCGGGGAAAGGCACAGCGTTCGAGGGACGGTGCTTGTCAGCGGCATTCGCCGCCCCCGCAGGGGGATGAACCTCCTGCAGGTGATGATCGGCGATGAGACCGGGCGACTGGAACTGGTCTTCTTCAATCAACCCTTCCTCAAGCGAATGCTCCCAAACGGGCGTGAGGTGATTGCCAGCGGAGAGATCGGTAGTTTCGGGCAGAAGCTGCAACTCGTGTCTCCGGAAATCGAAATTCTGGATGGCGATCTTGATTCTGCTTTTCCCCACGCCCAGGGCATTGTGCCCGTTTACCCGCTGACCCGTGGAGTCAATCAGCGCTGGATGAGAAAAACGGTGCATGCCCTGCTGGAGCAGCGGGAACTGATGGAGTCTGTTCAGGAGATTCTTCCCCGCGAATGGCTCGATGAAAAGAAGTGGCCTCTTCGGGAGTCAGCTTTCCGGCAGATTCATTTCCCAGACGCAGAGAATGCTGCGGACTCCGCTCTGGAGCGCTTCAAGTTCGAAGAGGCCTTCCTCCTGCAGCTTCTCGGGGCTCTCAGCCGGGAGCAATTCCGAAAGGAGAAGGGTCCTCATCTGCCCGACGATTCGCCTCTTCTGGAGAATTTCATCAAGTCCCTTCCCTTTCAATTGACCCGGGCCCAGGAGAAATCTCAGGGTGAGATTCTCGAAGACCTGCGCTCCGGAAGACGAATGAACCGCATGCTCCAGGGCGATGTGGGCAGCGGGAAGACGGTCGTGGCTCTGGGGGCGCTTCTCAGTGCCATCGGCGCAGGCTATCAGGCGGCCTTTATGGTGCCGATTGAAATTCTGGCCGCCCAGCATTTTCGTCGCTGGCAAGAGAGGCTCGCAGCACTGGGGGTTCGTTCTGCACTGCTTACCGGAAGCACGCCAGCGGCGGAGAAGAAGGAGATCCTGTCGGAACTGGAGTCCGGGGAACTGCCCCTTGTCTTCGGCACACAGGCTCTGATTCAGGAAGGCGTGAACTTCCACAATCTCGGTTTTGCCGTCGTAGATGAACAGCATCGGTTCGGGGTTCGCCAGCGCGCCAGTTTTCACGATCAGGGTCGTCCCCATGTCCTGATCATGAGTGCAACTCCCATTCCCCGTTCCCTGGCCATGACACTCTATGGCGATCTGGATCTTTCCATCATCGACGAACTGCCTCCCGGTCGTCCTTCACTGGTCAGCCGCAGAGTCGGGGATGGGAAGACCGGGCAGGTCTATGACTATGTGAAAGAACGGCTGGAAAAGGGAGAGCGGGGTTTCCTGATTTTTCCCCTGGTGGAAGAGAGCGACAAGCTGGAACTGCAGGCGGCCACGGAGCGCTACGAAGAACTCAGCAAGACAGACTTCCGCGACTTTCACTGCGAACTGATCCATGGAAGGATGAATGGTGCCCGCAAGGCAGAGGTGATGGAGCGCTTTGCCAGTGGCGAGACGCAACTCCTGATCGCAACCACCGTCATTGAAGTAGGCATCGACATTCCCGAAGCAACGCTCATGGTCATTCATAATCCCGAGCGCTTCGGACTGAGTCAGTTGCACCAGTTGCGAGGGCGCATCGGGCGGGGGACCATGAAGAGCTACTGCATTCTTCTCGAACCCGGAAATCTCGGAGAACAGGCGCGACAGCGGCTGGAGGTATTCGTGAAAGAGTCCGACGGTTTCGTTCTGGCCGAAGAGGATCTGAAGATCCGGGGTCCGGGAGACTTCTTTGGAGTCCGTCAGCACGGGATGCAGGACCTTCGTCTGGTTCATCCGATTGCCGATGCAGAGCTGGTAGCTCTTGCCCGCCAAAGGGCTCAGGCGATGGTGAGCCGGGATCCACAGTTGATGGCCGCCGATCTTCAGCCGCTCCGGGAGCTTCTTGACCGCCTTTATCGGAACCGGATGCCCCTTGCCGGGGTCGGTTGATCCCCATGCTTCCTTGTTATTCCTCCGGGTCGGCACGCTCATTGCACTAGATCCCTGAAATGGAACACGAACAGCTGCAATGTCCGTCCTGTGCAGCGGGGTATCCCGTGCCACAAGAACTCTACGAGAGTGGACGCCTTCGTGTGCGATGTCCGTCCTGCGATTGCGTCTTTACCCTGAAGTTCTCGGGAGCGTCTCCTTCCGGGAAACCGATGGAGCCGGACGCGGTCGATCCCGCCGAACTGGAAAGGCGGGCGCAACGCCTGGCCCGTCACCTTGCTGAACAGGTTCTCGGGAGTCGTGCAAGGGAAAGGGATCGGGCACTTGAAGACGGAAGCCTGATTCGTGTATTTTCCAAGTCGTTGAGAGGGGCTCTTGAGGAACTGCGCCAACAGTTGCCCGAGGGCTATGAGCCGGCCAATCGCTATTTCAGGGAAGCGTTGAATGAAGTCCTCGCAAAGGGAAAACCACTCTTCTGAACTGGCTTCAGGAGGACCCCGTTTCCGGATCGACCCGGAACTGACGGGGAAGGTGCGCTTCTCCCTGGAGTTTTGCATCCCCAGCGAACTGCGGATGGTCGGTCCGGTGGTGGGCTATTTCTCCCGCCTTGCCCGCGGTCATGCCTTCAAGTCGGCTGTCTGGGCCGAGGCCATGCCGCTGGCCGTGGACGAAGCACTCAGCAATGCCATCCGTCACGGTAATGCAGAGGACCCCGCCCGGGAAGTTCACATTTCCGCAGAAATGGATGCCGGAGGTCTGGAGATTGTGGTGGAAGATCAGGGTCCGGGATTCGATCCGGAGGCCCTGCCCGACCCGAGCAGCGAGGAAGGCAAGCTCCGTGCAAACGGGCGCGGAGTCTTCCTGATGAAAGAACTCTGCGATCGAGTGATTTATGAGGAGGATGGCCGCAGGGTGCGGCTCTACTTCAAGAGGAACTAGTCCTCACTGTCCCAGTGATTCTCCCCGTCCCACTTGCTCATACTGATCTCCGCGAGGATGTTCTCAATCTGATGGCGAACCCTTGCATTCTGGTCCGGTTCGAAGAGAACCTTCCGGATTCGCCCGTTGCGATCCTTCTTCACATAGCGGATGCTTTGAAGATCCTTGACCGGAACAAGGATGTCCTTGCTTGTGCGGACCTCGTTCGGATTGCCGTCTTCATCTTCCAGGGGATTGTGAAAGGGATGCATCCCCAGACCCCAGCCATAGGCCAGGAGGGTCGCAAGCTGGAATAGGAGGGCATTTTTCCCCTGAACGGTGCCTAAATCCAGATCCTCACGAATGCTCTTGTTCACCTTCTCGAGAAGGGGCAAGAGGCGGCTCATCGTTTCTTCCGAAACCTCAAGATTCAGGAAACGGGAGAAAACTTCCTCGATGACCCGGGTACTACTGGCCATGAAACCCTCCGGAAAAACACCCAAAAACCCGTCGAAACACTTCTGCGCGAAGGATTTGCAAGAAGTGAGCCGCTTCTTGACAAGCTGTCCCATGCTGTCCTAGCTTCCCCTGTAGGTTCTTCCACTTTCCTCTGTCCCCGGGATGGGCAATGCAAAAGTTCCTCACATTCCTTCTTCTGGTTGCAAGTCTTCCGCTGGCCGCTTCTGAATTGCCCGCTCACCCCTTTGTCCTGTCTTCGGAAAGTGAGAGGGAGTTTTCCCTGCCCTTTGAATGGGGGCCGACCACTCTTGGCTATTCCCAGTCCTGGGGGGGAGGGGAGTCCTGGTCCCGGGGGACCATGATGAAGAGCCTGAAGGCGGAGTTGATGCCCGGGCTTCAATTTCAGGCGAGGATGGGGCTGAGCTACCGCGCGGGGGCCTTCAACACTGCTGAGAATGCCCGCTTTGAACTGCCGGAAGCCTCGCTCGTCTGGCGTCCCCGGGAGGATTTTGTCCTTCGTCTCCAGTTCTCTCATGGCTCGAGTATGCTAGACCCGATGCATCGGGAGGAGCGGTTTCCCTGGGCGGGGGATTTCACTCGATAAGTCTTGACCGGCTTTTCAGGGCGTGACTATTCTGCCTGAGTTCTCCCGAAAGGATCCCATGGCCTGGTTCTCCCGATTCAGCTTGTTACCCAAAAGAAAGCAGCTCGTGTCCCAGTGGCTGGAGCAGGGTAGCGGCATGGGAGAACTCGGGGGCTGGCTTGCTTCGGAACTGAGCGGGGGGCGTATGGGCCCTCTGGAGAGCTTCTTTGAGGATCTTCCCCCGATGAGCCGCATTCCTCTGGAGAGCTTTCCCGAACTACTCGATCTTGCCTGCAAGGGCCGGTTTATTCCCGAAGGCATTCGCCTTACCGAGGCCTGGATGGAGCGCGCTCCCGAGTCCGTGGCTCCGGTGAATCAGGCGGCAAGACTTCACTCCCTGGCAGGGCGCCATGAACAGGCGCACGAACTGCATCGCTACGCTCTGGGGCGTGATCCCGAGGAGCCGGAAACCCATTACCAGCTTGGTTGCACCCTGCTTCGGGAGGAGCGGATGGAGGAAGCCAAGGCTTCTTTCGAACAGGCGTTGGCTCTGGATCCCCGGCTGGGCAAGGCCTACACGAATCTCGGTTTCGTTCTGGATCGCAAGGGAGATCGCGAAGGGGCGATCCGCCAGTTCAAGCGGGCCATCCAGCTGGATCCGCGCAATGCGAACGGGCACTACAATCTGGGCGCTCTCTATGGAGAACAGGGGGAGTTCGACCTTGCCATTGAACTTTTCCTCAAGGCTCTGGAACTGGATCCGACCAGCCTGGAGGGTCGTTTGAATCTGGGGCTCGCGCTCTTCAATTCCGGTCGGCACAATGAGGCGATCCGCGAGTTCGAGATGGTTCTTCGCCATCATGCCGAGAACGGCGAGGCCTGGTTCTTTCTCGGGGTCAGTCTTTCGAGAATCGGATCCCATGAGCGCGCCTTCTCGGCCTTCCAGAAGTCCCGCAGACTCTATCCCGATGACACCCGCGTTCTCTATCACCTCGGTCTCTGCCATGTGAACCGGAACGAGTATGTGAAGGCTCTTCCCTGTCTTCTGGAAGTTCGGGAAGCCGATCCCGAAAATGCCCGCAATCACTACTACCTGGGAATCGTCTACGACAAGCTGGGGGACCGGGGGCAGGCGGAAGAATCCTATCGCCGTGCGGAGAGTCTCGGCATGAGCTTGCAGAGCCGTTCGGCCGGGGCCTGATGAACCTCTGGCAGAGTATTCTCCTCGGCCTGATTCAGGGCCTCACCGAATTCCTTCCCGTCAGTTCCAGTGGCCATCTGACCCTCTTCGGAGCTTTTCTCGGAGTCTCCAGGGGCGGGGGCGATCCCTATCGCTTCTTTGTCGTCATGACTCACTTCGGTACTTTGATGGCGATTCTGATTTACTATCGAAGGGATCTTTGGGGACTTCTTGTTTCCCTCTTTCGGAGCCTGCCCCGCCTGTCCCGCCCACGGGAGGAAGATCGCCCGCGCCTTCGCCTGATTGGTATTCTCGCGCTCGCGACTCTTCCCGCAGTGCTGGCCGGACTGCTTCTGGATGACTGGATTGCCGGTCTTTTCGAAAAACCCCTCCCCGCAGCTGTGTTTCTTTCGGTCACCGGTCTGATCCTCTTGAGCAGTCGCTGGACCAGTGCCCGTGCTTCTGGAGAAGCAGGTTACCGAAGCGGTTTTCTGGTGGGGCTGGCTCAGGCACTGGCCATCCTCCCCGGGATCAGTCGAAGCGGCTCGACGATTGCCATGGGACTGGCCATGGGCATCCGCAGGGAGGAAGCCGCCCGTTTTGCCTTTCTTCTGGCCGTTCCCGTTCTCTTCGGTGCGGCGCTCTTTGACTCCCTGAAGATCGAATCCCTGGCCATGGTGGATTGGCCCGTGATCCTTGCGGGGACTTTCACGGCCTTTGTCTCCGGCTACCTGGCCCTGATCTGGCTGATTCGCCTCCTCCAGCGCGAGAGCTTCTGGAAGTTCTCCTGGTATTGCTGGGGGGCGAGCCTTGTGGCTTTGGGGATGATCCTTCTGGGCTGAGCAGAGCCCTCCCGCCTTGACCCCCTGCTCCCTGTATTCTACTATGTTGGATCTTCAGGACTTATGTCGCCCTTGGCGAGGAGTATTGCATGAGTAGTCGCCCGAGCGCGCCGATGGACAAAACCTACGATCCCGCTTCCGTGGAACACCGCCTCTACGAGGCCTGGGAGAAGGAAGGTCACTTCCGTCCCCAGAAGGATGAGAAGGGGCGGGATCCCTACGTCATCGTGATCCCGCCACCCAATGTAACGGGCATCCTGCACATGGGTCATGTCCTCAACAACACCCTTCAGGACATCCTCATTCGCTGGAAGCGCATGCAAGGTTTCGAGACCCTCTGGGTTCCGGGAAGCGACCACGCGGGCATTGCCACGCAGAATGTTGTTGCCAAGAAACTGCGCGAGGCCGGGCAGGATCCCCGGGAAATGGGTCGCGAGGCCTTTTTGGAAAAAGCCTGGGAGTGGAAGGACGAATACCAGAGCCGCATCATGGGCCAGCTTCGTCGCCTCGGTTGCAGTCTGGACTGGGAGCGCGAGCGCTTTACCCTGGACGAAGGTCTCAGTCGCGCAGTGCAGAAGGTCTTTATCGACCTTTACAATGAAGGGCTCGTCTACAAGGGACAGTACATCGTCAACTGGGATCCTCTATACGGCACGGCCCTGAGTGACGAGGAAGTCGAGTTCCGCGAAGTGGAGGGCAAGCTCTGGCACTTCCGTTACCCGATGGAAGAGGGCGATGGCTATCTCGTGGTTGCGACCACGAGGCCGGAGACAATGCTCGGTGATACGGCCGTGGCCATGAATCCCTCCGACGAGAGCAAGGCCGCCTACCGTGGCAAACATTGCCGTCTTCCCATCATGGACCGGATCATTCCCCTGATCGAAGACGATTTCGTGGATCCCGAGTTCGGCACGGGCTTTGTGAAAGTCACGCCGGCTCATGATCCCAATGACTTCGACATGGGCGAGCGGCACGATCTGGAGAGGATCGTCGTCATCGGTCCCGACGGTAGCATGAATGCGAATGCGGGACGCTTCGAGGGCATGGATCGCAAGGAAGCGCGCGAGGCCATCGTCGAGGAGATGCAGTCCCTGGGCCTTGTCGAGAAGATTGAGGACTACACGCACTCGGTCGGTCATGGAGATCGCAGTGGCGTTCCCATCGAACCCTATCTTTCGGAACAGTGGTTCGTGAAGATGAAGCCTCTGGCCGAGAAGGCCATCGAGGTTGTAAAGTCCGGTGAGGTCACGCTGACACCGCCTCGCTGGGAAAAGACCTATATGCACTGGATGGAGAACATCCGCGACTGGTGCATCAGCCGACAGCTCTGGTGGGGGCATCGAATCCCCGTCTGGACCTGCAGCAATACCGGCGAGACGAAAGCCTGCATCGATTCCCCCGGAGACTGCTGGGTGCAGGAACAGGATGTTCTCGACACCTGGTTCTCCAGTTGGCTCTGGCCCTTCAGTGTCCATGATTGGCCGGAGGATAACGAGACTCTCAGGAAATACTATCCGAGCAATGACCTCATCACCGCTCCCGAGATTCTCTTCTTCTGGGTGGCGCGCATGATCATGGCCGGACTGCGTTTCGCCGATGGCATTCCCTTTGACCGCGTCTTTCTGCACGGGATCATCCGTGACAAGAAGGGTCGCAAGATGAGCAAGAGCCTGGGCAACAGCCCCGACCCGCTGGTGCTTTTTGACGAGTACGGGGTCGATGCCGTTCGCTTCTCGATGACCATGCTCACTCCCTGGGGTGGTGATCTCCACTTTGAAAACAGCCAGATGGAAATGGGCCGTAACTTTGCCAACAAGCTCTGGAATGCGAGTCGCTATGTGATCGGGCAGTTGGAGGAAGCGCTGGCAAGCCGCTCCGGTGAGGCCAGAGATGCGCGGGAAACCTGGATGTCAGAGGACTGGACAAATCCCGGTTCTCTGGGTGAACCCGCTCCGGAGGATCGCTGGATTCTCAGCCGTCTGGCCCGCACTCAGGCGGAGGTGAACCGCGACCTGGAAGCCTTCCGCTTCAATGATGCGGCTCGCAAGCTTTACGATTTCCTCTGGAAAGAATACTGCGACTGGTATCTGGAACTGACCAAGCCCCGCGTTTATGGCGAGGATGAAGAGGCAAAGCGCGCCGCCTTGCTTACGGCTGGGGCCGTCCTGCAGTCCACGCTTCGTCTTCTGCATCCCATTGCGCCCTATGTGACCGAGGCCCTCTGGGAGCGCTTCCCGGAGACTGAGGGGCGCGTGATCACGGCGGCCTGGCCGGACCTGCCGGACTCCTTCCTGGACGAGAAGGCAGAAGTGGAACTGGCGTACTGGATGGAACTCATTCAGGCCATTCGCAATTTAAGAGCCGAAGCGAGGCTCAAGCCAGGACAGCGGATCCACATGATCTTCCGAACCGAAAGTCGTCAGAAGGATGTCGAGGCCTGTCGCATTTTCCTGGAGAGCCTGGCAAAGGTGGAGAGCTTCGAGTTCCAGCCCCTCGGCGAGGAAAAGCCCAGTCCCGCTTCCAGCGCATTTCTGGAAGGGCTGGAAATCTGGCTGCCTCTGGAAGGGCTCGTGGATCTGGAAGAAGAGGCCGCACGACTTCGCAAGGAACTCGGGCGAGCAGAAGGCTCCCTGACAGGTTTGGAAAAGAAACTGTCCAGTGAGGGCTTTCTTGCCAAGGCTCCCGAAGAGGTGGTGGCCGATGTGCGGGAAAAGGCAGGGCTCGCAAAAGAGCAGGTCGAAAAACTTCTTGCAAGTCTCGCAAGTCTGGGAGGAGATGCGTGAATCCGGAACGGACCATTGGAGAGACACTGCGTCTGGCCCGGGAGGACAAGGGTCTGAGTCTCGAAGAAGTGACCGAGTCCACGCGCATTGCCCTTTCCGTTCTCCGTGATCTGGAGCGTGATCGCTTCAGCGAACTCCCCGGCCCCATCTATGTTCGTAACTTTCTGCGATCCCTTTCCGGTTTTCTGGAACTCGACTACGAAGCTCTTCTTGAGCGCTACCGAGAAGGAGTTCGGGGTGTGAGCGAAGAGGTTCCCGAACAGCAGATCTGGAGGGAGGCTCCCGCAGAAATCACCCGCCTTCGCGACTGGAAGGGAAGGACACGCTATCTCTGGGCGCTGCTTCCCATCGCGCTGATCGTGCTTCTCTTTCTCTGGGCTCCCTGGCAGGGAGATGGGCAAGTTGAGCCGAAGGCAGAACTTCAGGAACAGTCCCCGCCTGCCGGCATTCCCCGGGAGGAAGTGGAAGCCAGGATTGCTGACCGTGGTGCTGTTCTGGAGGAGGGGCCTGCACCTTCTGTTACTGACCGGAATGCAAAGTCAGAAGGGGCGCCGGTTCAGGGGGATCTGGCCCTGCACATCCTCGCGAAGTCTCCCTCCCGGGTTCTCGTGGAAGTGGATGGAGAACGCAGCTTCTATCGCGCCTTTGACGAAGCAGGGGGGCTCTGGACACTGCAGGGCGTGGAGTATTTTCTGCTCAGCGTAGACGGTCTTGATGCACTGGAGATTCGTCTTGGCGACAGTCCTCTTGTCATGCCGCAGTCCCCGGACAATCGTCTCATCGAGTTCCGGGTGGATGCTGCCCGGGCCGGGGGAGTTCCCTGATTGCCCCGCTTCAAGTTGCATGCGCCCTATCCCCCGAGAGGGGATCAGCCAAAGGCCATTGAGGGGCTCAGCGAGAGTGTCCTCTCGGGGCGCAAATACCAAACCCTGCTCGGAGTTACCGGAAGCGGCAAGACCTTCACCATGGCGAAGGTCATCGAGAAGACCGGCCTACCGGCTCTCGTCATCAGCCACAACAAGACTCTGGCCGCACAACTCTACGGAGAGTTTCGCGCTTTCTTTCCTGAAAACGCCGTAGAGTTTTTCATCAGCTACTACGACTACTATCAGCCGGAAGCATTCATTCCCGCTTCGGGAACCTATATCGAAAAAGATGCGAGTGTGAATGAGGAGATCGACCGACTCCGCATGAGCGCGACCAGCCAGCTTCTGATGCGTGATGATGTGATCGTGATTGCCAGCGTGAGCGCGATTTACGGGCTTGGTAATCCCGAGGAGTTTCGTCGCATGGTTCTTCCCCTTCGGGTGGGGGACTCGCAGGGCCGGCCGTCCATTCTGCGGAAGCTGGTGGACATGCAGTACACACGCAACGATGTGAACTTTCACCGGGGCTGTTTCCGGGTTCACGGGGATCTCATCGAGATCTACCCGAGCTATGAGGACAGCAGCTATCGAGTGGAGCTTTTCGGTGACGAGATCGAGAGTCTGGAAAGGGTGGATCCCCTGACCGGGAAACCGCTGGAAGAGCTTCAGGAGTTTACGCTTTTTCCTGCGCACCACTTTGTGACCGGCTCGGAGAGAATGCAAAAGGCCATCGGCGAGGTGGGGAAGGATCTGGAGATTCGCCTGAATGAGCTTCGGCAGGAGAACCTGCAGGCGGAAGTTCAGCGACTGAGCAACCGAACCCGCTACGACATGGAGATGATGCGCGAAATGGGATTCTGTCCGGGCATCGAGAACTACTCGCGCTATCTCGACGGTAGAAAGGCGGGAGAGCGCCCGCTCTGCCTTCTCGACTACTTTCCCGAAGACTACCTGGTCTTTATCGACGAGAGCCATGTGACCGTCCCCCAGGTTCGGGGCATGTATAATGGAGATCGCAACCGGAAGACGACGCTGGTAAATCACGGCTTTCGACTGCCCAGTGCTCTTGACAACCGTCCTCTGCACTTCGGGGAGTTTGAATCGCTTCTTCCGCGCGCGGTCTTTGTCAGTGCGACTCCCAGCGACTACGAATTGAAACAGAGTGAGGGAGCGGTCTTTGAACAGGTGATTCGCCCGACCGGACTCCTGGACCCGGAGATTGAGATTCGCCCGAGCAAGGGGCAGGTGGATGATCTTCTTGCGGAGATCCGGATTCGGGCAGAGAAGAAGGAAAGAACGCTGGTCACGACCCTGACCAAGCGGATGTCCGAGGATCTGAGCGACTATCTTTCGCAGGCCGGGCTGAAGGTCGCCTGGCTGCACAGCGACATCAAGGCCCTGGAGCGAGTCGCCATTCTTCGCAAGCTGCGCCTGGGTGAACTGGATGTTCTTGTGGGGGTGAACCTTTTGCGCGAAGGGCTGGATCTGCCGGAGGTTTCCCTGGTAGCGGTTCTCGATGCAGACAGCGAAGGCTTTCTGCGCAGTCACACCAGCCTGATCCAGACCGCCGGTCGTGCGGCGCGTCACGAGTCTGGCAAGGTGATTCTCTATGCGGACCGGGAAACCAATTCCATCCGACTTTCGGTGGAGGAAACCCGTCGCCGGAGAGAACTGCAGGAAGACTATAACCGAAAGCACGGGATACAGCCCCGGGGCATCCGGAAGAGTCAGGAAGACATTGAAGCGCAAACCCGGATAGGGGAGCGCAAGGGAGACGGAGGGCAGGCCCATCGGGTGGCCGCCCGTTTCGGGCATCTTTCCGTCGGGGAGAAAATCACAGAACTGGAGAAGGAAATGCGTCGGGAGGCTGAAGCCCGGCGTTTCGAGTCGGCAGCCAGTTTACGGGACCTGATCGAGGAACTGAAACTGCAACTGGCTGAAGACGGGAGGCAGGATGAAGGATCCCTGGTTTGAGTGGCCTCGCAAGTTGCGGGAATCTTCGACAACTCTTCTCACCCTCGCTCTCGAAGAGGATCTTGGGGAGGAGGGCGATCTGACAGCCCGCTATTTCTCTGCGGGTCGAGGGTTGATTCCCCTGAGACTTGTGGCAAGAGAAGCGGGCGTTCTTGCGGGGATGCCCCTCTTCCTGCGTTGCTTTCGCGCGGTCGGAGAAAAACTGTCCGGGGAGACCCTGGACCCCGAGCGTGGCATTCTGGGCGAGGGAGTCGAAGTCCGCGAGGCTCTTTCTGATGGAAGCCACTTTGAAGAAGGAGATGTTCTCGCCCGTTTTCTGGCTCCGGAAGCCTGGGCGCATCCTGCAGAACGCACTGCATTGAACTTCTTGCAAAGGCTCTCCGGCGTGGCCACGCGCAGCCGGGAAGTTCGGGACATCAGCGTCGGCCCTCTTCCTCTGGACACCCGAAAGACCACCCCGGGATTTCGCCTTCTGGAAAAATACGCAGTTCGAACCGGAGGCTCCGGAAACCATCGCATGGGTCTGCACGATGCCATCATGGTGAAGGATAACCACAAGGAGGCTCTGGGTGGCATTGCCCGTGTGATGGACAAACTGAAGGAGCTTCCCGATTCGATTCCCGTCATTCTGGAAGTGGATCATCTCGGGGAGTTGGAAGTGATTCTGGAGCACGAACTGGCCTCTCGCGTAAAGCAGGTTCTTCTGGATAACTTCGATCCCCGGGACGCAGCGCGCGCCCTGGAGCTTCGGGAAGCGGCCGGAGGTGGACCGGACTTTGAGATCTCCGGGGGGCTTCGTGCAGAAGACCTGGCCAATCCTCTCTACCGGGGCATTGAGTTCGCAAGCCTCGGGGAACTGACCCACCAGATTCACTCCCTGGATCTGGCCCTGGAAGTGGACGAATAGAAATGAAAAGGCTTCCGGAAATGGAGTCGAGGTTCCAGCACTGCCTTCGGGGAACCTGGGGTCGGCAGCTGAGATTCTTTGATCGGGTCACGAGCACGCAGGATCTTTTGGCAGAATGGAAAGACGCGGAAGAAGGAGATGCGGTTCTGGCGCTCAGCCAAGGCCGGGGGCGAGGACGAAGGGGGCGTGAATGGCAGGATTCTCCCGGCTCTTCGCTTCTGGTTTCCGTCCTCATTCTCCCTCGCAGAAGTCCTGAAGATTTGGGGGGGCTGCCTTCCCTGGTCTCCGCTTTGGCACTGCTTCGTTCTCTTGGTCGTGAAGACCTGAAGCTCAAGTGGCCCAATGACCTGCTCTGGAAGGGTCGCAAGCTGGCCGGCCTGCTTCCGGAATCGAGAATCGAGTCTGGCCGTTTCCGCTGTCTTCATCTTGGCTTGGGTCTGAACCTCTCGCCCTTTCCGGAATTGCCGCAGGGGGCCTGTAGTCTGAAAGAGATTCTCGGGAGAGATCCGGAAGCAGAAAGGGTCTATGCCGCATTCCTCTTCGAACTGGAAGGGGCCTTCAAGGCACTGGACCGCGGAGAAGAGTCAGGACTGCTTGAGGACTGGAAGCGTCACTGGAGTCCGGATCAGGAAAAATGGCAGGGACAGGAAATCCGCGGACTCGGTTCCCGGGGGGAACTGATTCTCGCAGAGGGCACAGCTCTGGCTGGAGCCGCCGACGGAGAGGAGAAGAGAGGATGAAGCTACTATGCCTGGATCGGGGAAACAGTAGCCTGAAGGGGATTTTATATCAGGACGATCAGGCAATTGCCCGACTGAATCCTGCCCTTCCTGAAAAAGAGGCATTGAGGGAACTCCTGTCCATGGAACTGGAGGGCATCGCCCTTTGCAGTGTCCGACCCTCGGAGGATGTCCTGATCCATGCACTTGCCGGAGAGGTCGGACAGAAGGTCTGGCAGGTGAAGGGTGATTCCCCGACGCCTTTCCCGGTGGACATTGACAAGCGGAAAACTCTGGGTCCGGACAGGATTTGCAACGCCGCCGCCGCCGTTTTTCAGAAGCGGAATCCGGTCGTGATTGTAGATGCGGGGACGGCGATCACGCTCGATCTTGTGGATCTTGAAGGAGTCTTTCGGGGAGGGGCCATTCTTCCCGGACCCCGGCTCTGGCTCGCCTCTTTGGCCGGGGGCACGGAGTTGCTGGGCCAGGTGGAGCCGAATCCGAAGGTGAGTCCTCTGGGACGACACAGTCAGGAGGCGCTTCAGGCCGGACTTCTCGGAATGGGAGGAGCCGTTCAGGAGCTGATTCTTCGTCTGGGGGACTTGCTCTCCGAAGACTTTTCCGTCATTCTCACCGGCGGGGCTTCAGCCTTCCTCGCAGACACCATGCCCGACCTGGCTTTCGAGAGGGAGGCGGACTGGACTCTGGAGGGGCTTCGTTTCCTGCATAAAGAATCCCGGCCCTGAAAGGAGCCGGGATCCCGGGAGAAGCCTGCCCGGAGGCATGCTCCGGTACAGATGGAGCGTGGACGAATCTCAGGGAGAAGCTGTCGATTTCGTCCACCCCTTGTATCGTCCCTTCCGGGAAAAGCTGAAGTTCTTTTCTTGCATATTCTCCCAAAGGAGAGCGGGTATGAAAGAAATGCTGCGAATCGGCTGGAAGGAAAAGGTGGCATTTCCGACCTGGGGGATGAGCCTTCGCGCCCGGGTGGAACCCTCTGAAGCCCTTTCGACCCTTTCTGTGGAACGAGTGGAAGCGATCGGACGGGTGCGAGATGAGGAGGGACGGCGCCGACTGGTGCTAAAAATTCTGGTTCCCCTGGCTCGCGGAAAAAGCCGTAGCAAAACGGTCCATGCCTTCTATCATCGCCGTACCCGTCTGGGAGAAGCCGAGGGTCGCCACTATGTGATCCGGGTTCCTCTTCGGGTAGGCGGCACGCTTCAGGAAGCAGAGCTTGCGCTTCTGCCCTCGGAGCGCCGGCAGCACTTTCTCCACCTGGGAAGGGAGCTTCTCTCCGGGCGCTTTCTCGTGGATTCCTCCGTCAGTTACCTGCACCGGATTCCCCGAACCTCTCTGGAGGCCGATCCGCTACTTCCCTTGCCCGGCACGGATTAATTCCCGGAAGCGTCTTGCAGGGATTTCTTGCGCTTCCTATATTGCATCCACACTGGCAAAGAGCTGAGGCTATTGCCAAATCCTTTGTCATACAAGGTCTTACGAGGGTTTTCAGGGAGAGAACCCGATTACAAGGAGAAGAAATGTCCAAGCAAATCGAGTTCAATATCGATGCCCGCAATTGGCTGAAGTCCGGACTGGATCAGTTGGCCAATGCGGTGAAAATCACTCTCGGTCCCCGCGGACGCAATGTCATTCTGGACAAAAAGTTCGGAAGCCCGACCGTCACCAATGACGGCGTGACTATTGCCAAGGAAATTGAACTGGAAGATGCCTATGAGAACATGGGCGCCCAGCTGGTCAAGGAAGTGGCCACCAAGACGAATGATGTGGCTGGCGACGGAACCACTACGGCGACACTTCTCGCTCAGGCCATCGTGACCGAGGGCCTGAAGAATGTCACTGCCGGCGTGAATCCCATGTACCTGAAAAAGGGTATTGCCAAGGCCGTCGAAGTGGCGGTTTCGGCGATCGGGGAGATGAGCAGTGAAGTGAAGGATCGTGAGGGCATCGCCAATGTGGCCTCGATCTCTGCGAACAACGATCGCGAGATCGGCGAGCAGATCGCCGAAGCGATGGAGAAGGTCGGACACGAGGGCGTTATTACGGTGGAAGAGGCGAAGAGTCTCGACAGTTTCCTCGATGTGGTCGAGGGCATGCAGTTCGACCGTGGTTACCTCAGTCCCTATTTCGTTACCGATGCCGAGCGCATGGAAGCGATCATCGAGAACGGTCTGATTCTTCTCTACGACAAGAAGATCAGCAACATGAAAGACCTGCTTCCGGTTCTCGAGAAGGTAGCCCAGACGGGCCAGGCTCTTCTGATCATTGCCGAAGACATTGACGGGGAAGCTCTGGCGACCCTCGTTGTCAACAAGCTGCGCGGCACCCTGAACGTCTGTGCGGTCAAGGCTCCCGGCTTCGGCGACCGTCGCAAGGCCATGCTCGAAGACATCGCCATCCTCACCGGCGGTACGCTGGTTTCCGAGGAAATGGGCCGCAAGCTCGACAGCGTGACTCTTGAGGATCTCGGCAGTGCGAAGCGCATCACCATCGACAAGGAAAACACCACCATCGTCGAGGGTGCCGGAGAAGAGGGTGCGGTTTCTGCTCGCGTGAATCAGCTTCGCAAGCAGATCGAGGACACCACGAGCGACTACGACCGTGAGAAGCTGCAGGAACGCATGGCCAAGCTGGCCGGCGGTGTTGCGGTGATCAATGTGGGCGCGGCGACCGAGACCGAACTGAAGGAAAAGAAGATGCGGGTTGAGGATGCGTTGAACGCCACCCGCGCTGCGGTGGAAGAGGGTATCGTGCCCGGAGGTGGCGTTGTCTTCCTCCGGATCGTCGATGCTCTCGACACTCTCGAAGGCCTGAGCGACGAGGAGCAGACGGGCGCGAATATCATTCGCAAGGCTCTCGAAGCTCCCCTGCGCCAGATTTCCGAAAACGCCGGCGTGGACGGCTCCGTGATCATCGAGAAGGTCCGCAATGAGGAAGGCGACTTCGGCTACAATGCTGCGACAGGCGAGTTCGAGAACATGCTTGCCGCCGGCATCGTGGATCCTGCGAAGGTCAGCCGTTCGGCGCTTCAGAATGCTGCGAGCATTGCGGCGCTTCTGCTGACCACCGAGGCCATCATCGCAGATCTCCCCGAGAGGGAGAATGCGGCGTCGGCCGCGGCCGGCATGCCGGGTGGCATGGGTGGCATGGGCGGCGGCGGGATGTTCTAGCTCCCGATCCAGCCTGGATTTTAGCCCCGGAAGCAGTGTCTTCCGGGGTTTTTTCTTTGCCCGGGGGCTTCCCTTGACAGCCCGCCTTTCGCTCTCTAGTCTCTCCGGCAATCGGGGGGAGAGCACCTTGGATTGCATCCGGCTGAAGGATATTCTGGTCTTCGGACATTACGGGGTCAGTGCCGAGGAACGGGACCTGGGCCAGCGCCTTCGCATGAACCTGCTTCTGGAACTGGATCTGTCTCACGCTGCCGAGAGCGACAGTCTGAAAGACACTGTCAGTTACGAAGACCTCTACCGCAAGGCAAAGGAGACGGCGGAATCCGAGTCCAGCCATCTCCTCGAACATCTTGCCGCAAGGGTGGCCGATCGGGTGATGGAAACCTGGCCGATTGTTCAAGCCGTAAGCGTTTCTCTTTCTAAACTGAACCTTCCTTTCCCCGGAGAGTGCCGGGAGGCGGAAGTGGAAGTACGCAGGGAGAGAGCATGAGAGAAGCACCTCGCCTGGTGGCTCTTTCTTTGGGGAGCAATCTCGGAGACCGCCGGAGCCACTTGAGAAGAGCTCTCCGCCGGCTGGATGAGGTCCTCGAGGACACTCGCCTCAGTTCCCTCTGGGAGACCGAGGCCGTAGAAGTGGATGAGAAGCAGAATCCCTATCTTAATCTCTGCCTCAGCGGCTCTTGCCGCTTGACGGCCCGGGAGCTTCTGGAATATTGCAAGGGACTGGAAGTGGAGGCAGGGAGAAGGCCGGGAGGACATCGCCTTCCCCGGGAACTGGATGTGGATCTTCTCTTTCTGGACCAGGAGAGGCACCGGGACAAGACCCTCTCTCTTCCCCATCCGGGATTGCCCGGGAGGAGATTTGTTCTGGCCCCGCTCGCCGAGATCCTCCCGGACTGGAGGCACCCGGAACTCGGTTTGACGGTTCGTGAACTATTGTCGAATGTGGGGGAGGATCAAGCGGTTCGCAGGCTTGAAACAGGCAAGGACGGTTGGGATTATCATGGCGAGTGAACAGCAGACAGCTTCCTATATCGTGATTGAAGGTGTGATCGGGGTGGGAAAGACCAGTCTGTCCCGCCTGCTTGCCGAAGAAATGGATGCCCGCCTGAATCTGGAGATCGTGGAAGAGAATCCTTTCCTGTCGGAGTTCTATTCCGACCCCCGCTCCAACGCATTCAAGACGCAGGTTTTCTTCCTTCTGTCTCGCTACCGCCAACAGCAGTCCCTTTTTCAGGGCGAACTCTTTCAGTCCCGCGTGGTCAGCGATTACCACTTCGACAAGGATCGCATTTTTGCGAACATCAACCTGAGCGATGACGAACTGGGCCTCTACAATCTTGTGGCGGATGCCCTGACGCCCCGGGTTCCCACGCCCGACCTGGTGATCTTCCTGCAGGCTTCCATGGACAAGATTCTCGAGAGAATCGCCCGCCGGGGGCGCCCCATGGAGCGGGATATTCGAAGGGATTACCTGGAATCCCTTGCGGAAGCCTACAATCACTATTTCTTCCACTATACGGGGACGCCCTTGCTGGTCGTGAACACGGACAACATCGACTTTGTCTCGTCACGGCAACAGCTCTTGGACCTGAAGGCCAGGATCCTGACTCCCTTTGAGGGCACCCTCTACTATGTCCCGACCTGGGAGGACTAGTGGCAGAGAAAAAGAAGACCATACTCTGTTTTCAGAAGATGAAGGATCGTGGCGAGAAGATCGTCGCCCTGACGGCCTATGATTATCCCTCCGCCCGCATTCTGGATCGAGCGGGCGTGGATCTCATTCTGGTGGGGGATTCGGCTGCCAATGTGGTTCTGGGATACGACTCCACGCTACCGGTGAGCATGGATGAAATGCTGATGCTCTCTTCTGCAGTGGTTCGAGGCTGCCACCGTGCTTTGGTGGTCTCAGACATGCCTTTCCTTTCCTACCAGATCAGTCCTGAGCAGGCTCTCGAAAATGCAGGCCGCTTTATCCGGGAGTCAGGAGCGGGAGCGGTCAAGCTGGAGGGCGGGCGCCGAAGTGTTCCCGCTATCAGCAAGATCGTGGAAACGGGAATTCCCGTGATGGGACATCTGGGCCTGACCCCGCAGAGCTATCTGCAGATGGGGGGCTATCGGATCCAGGGCAAGGAAAGCAGGGAAGCGGAACTGCTGGTGGAGGAAGCGCTGGCTCTGGAGGAAGCGGGGATCTTTGCCCTGGTTCTGGAGGGAATCCCCTGGACTCTGGCCCGACACATCAGCGGTAAACTTCGCATCCCGACGATTGGAATCGGCGCGGGAGCGGAGACCGACGGACAGGTTCTTGTTCTTCATGACATGCTGGGTCTGGAGGCTGGCGACCTCAAATTCGTGAAACGCTATGCTGATTTGGGCAAGGATCTTCAAAAAGCAGTCGAAGACTATGCCCGGGAAGTCAGACAGGGACAGTTCCCCGCCGAAGAGCATCGCTTCGAAGCTCCCAGTGCCCATCGGGCAGCTGGCGAGGACTCTTCTTGATGGATGTTCTGCGCAGTGTTGCCGACATGCAGGCCTGGAGCCAGAGGCTTCAGCGTGCAGGAGAGGACATTGCCTTTGTCCCGACCATGGGAAACCTGCATGAAGGGCATCTGGCCCTGGTTCGCCGCGCCCGCAGGGAAGCCCAACGAGTGGTCGTCTCCATTTTCGTCAATCCCACTCAGTTTGGACCGGACGAGGATTTCGAGCGATATCCCCGGTCTCCCGAGGAGGACATGGCACTTCTTCGACAGGAAGAAGTCGATGCCTGTTTTCTGCCTTCGAAGGAAGATCTCTATCCCGGGGACAATGCGCTGACCTTTCGACTGGACTGGGGACTGGATCAGCTCTGTGGCCCTTTTCGCCCCGGACACTTTGAGGGAGTTCTCAGTGTCGTGGCCCGCCTCTTTCATGCCCTTACTCCGAGCCATGCAATCTTCGGCCAGAAGGATGCTCAACAGGCTCTGCTGATCCGGCGAATGGTTCGGGATTTTCATTTCCCGCTGAAGCTGATCCTGGAAAAAACCGTGAGGGAAGAAGACGGTCTTGCCATGAGCAGCCGGAACTCCAATCTCAGTCCCGAGGAGAGGCGGCAAGCTCTGGCCCTTCCGCGCGCGCTTGCTTCTACAGAAGAGGCTCTTCGTTCGGGAGAAAGAGAAAGCTCCCTTCTGGAAGCCCGGGGCCGCGAGCAACTGGAGGGATTGAAGCTCGAGTACTTCTCAATGCTTGAAGCGGAGAGCCTTCGCCCGGTCTCCCGCCTGGAGTCCGGTCTCTATCTCCTTGCAGGAGCCATACGATTTAAATCCGCCCGCCTGATCGACAACCGGGTTTTCCTTGTCGATGGGGAGCGGGTGGAAGAAGGGATCTTGTTCTGATGTCAGAGCGATGTGCTGCTCTTGTTCTTGCCGCCGGCAAGGGAACCCGCATGAAGAGCGATCTGGCCAAGGTGCTTCATCCTCTGGATGGAAAAACCCTGATTCGCTGGGTTCTGGAGGCTTCCCGCGAGGCGGAACTCGGGCCCATGATTCTGGTCCTGGGCCATCAGGCCGACCGGGTTCGGGAGAGTCTGGACGGAGAAGCGGATCTTCAGTTTGTCCTTCAGGAAGAGCAGAGAGGGACGGGACACGCCGTCATGATGGCTCGTGAGATTCTGGATGGTCTCGAAGGCGATGTTCTGGTACTGGCCGGGGATGTTCCCCTGATTCGTGCGGAAACACTGCGAAATCTTCTGGACTATCATCATTCCCGGGATGCTGCGGCCACGGTACTGAGTGCCGTTCTGGATGATCCCACGGGCTACGGCCGCATTCTCCGCAACGCAGATGGTGATCTGGAAGCCATTCGGGAGCATCGTGATGCCAGTGAGGAGGAGCGTGAGATCCGGGAGATCAATTCCGGGATCTATGTCTTCAAAGTGAGTTTGCTTCTCGCTGCTCTTGATCAGTTGGGAAATGACAATGACCAGGGCGAGTACTACCTGACCGACACGCTGGAAATCCTTCGCTCAAGGGGACAAAGAGTGGCCGCGCAGATCTGCCCCGATCCTTCGGAACTTGAGGGGATCAATGACCGGGAACAGTTGCTGGCGATGGAACAGTCTCTCCGGGAGCGGGAAATATGAACCTTCTCTTTACCCCCTGGCGCAGAAAGTATGTGGTGGAAGGTGAGGGGCGGGACGACTCCTGTGTCTTTTGCCGCCTTCCTGACGAGGAGGAACGGGACTTTCTTCTGGAGACCGAACACTGGTATCTCGTTCTCAATGCCTATCCCTACTGCAATGGGCACATGATGCTGGTCAGCCGAAGGCATCTGAGTTGGCTCTCTGACTTGAGTTCCGAAGAGATGATGGAAATGCCGGCGCTTCTTGCGAGAGCGGAGTCGGCCCTGAGGATAGCTTACTCTCCGGACGGGATGAATCTCGGCATCAATATCGGGTCGGCGGCGGGAGCCGGAGTACCCGGTCATCTTCATATTCATCTTCTTCCCCGCTGGATCGGGGACACCAATTTCATGACTTCTCTTGGCGAGACTCGCATCCTGCCTGAAGAGATTTCCCTGACCTTCGAAAAGCTCAGCAAGGCACTGGAAGAGGGCCATGGCTAAGCGCGGTCAGAGAATTGGCGGGTTCTTCTTTTTCCTCTCCCTGGTCTTTCTGGTTCTTCTTGTGTTCTCTCTTGTTCTGCGCTACGGGGAGCCCCTTCAGGAAAATGTGGATCGCTGGATTGCCATCGGCAAGAGCGGAGATAGCAAGGAAGAACCTCTCATCCTTCCCCACGATGTGGGAGACAGGAAACTTGCCTTGAGAATCCAGATCCTCAACGCCACCCGCGTACAGGGGCTTGCCGCCAGAACCGGCGAAATTCTTCGGGTTTGGGGCGTAGACACGCTGGATCGCGACAATGCTCCTCCCTGGCCTTTCAATGAAACCCTCCTTCTGTTGCGACGGGGGAAGGACGATGAACTGAAGATCCTGTCGGAGTGGCTGGGAGGGGTTCCGGTTCTGACCCAGAAAAGAGAAGATCTGATGCTGGACGCAACGCTCATCATGGGGCATGATTGGAAGCGTTACAAGTGGCCGGATTCCCGACAGGGGAGGTAGGCGTGGTACTTCGAAGAAAATCCATCAAGGCGATACTCCTGACCGTTCTTTTGGGCATTGCCGTAGGAACCGTGTTGGGCGATGTCCTTGCCCTGGTCCTGCCGGATGGAATTGCCCGGGAGGTTCTGACGACCTCCGCAGAGTACAACTTTGATCCTTTCACACTGAACCTCATGGTCATCAGCTTTACCTTCGGCTTCAGTCTCAAGTTCAATGTGGTCTCCGTTCTCGGGATCTTTCTCATGGTGCAGCTTCTGAAATGGTCCTGGTAGCGATTGTGGGGGGCATTGGAGGATGGGAGCTCTTTCTGGTCCTCGCCGTGGCTCTATTGATCTTCGGCCCGGACAAGCTTCCCCATCTTGCCCGGAAGATTGCAGGACTGACAATTCGCATGAGGGAAGTAAATCGGGACTTTCAGCGGGAAATGTACCGAAGCATCGACGAGAGTGGGGAAGAGGAGGCTCCTCGCCCCCGTCCGGAGACCCGTAGTGTGGAACGGGAGTCTGGCGAAGATCCTGGGGAAACTTAAAGGTTGTGCCTCTGAGAGTGTATCTGGCCTTCTTCCTGCCCTCTGTGGGGTATGGAGAAGCTATCACTACAGGATCCCCGCTGGCAACCGCCCTTCTGCCCGAACCATAAGTGCCGCTATCACCAGCACTTCCAAGGCCCCTGGCCCTTCAAGAAGCAGGGATTCTACCGGCGAAGTCAGGCTCCCCGCACTGTCCAGCGATTTCAGTGCAAACACTGTAAACGCTCATTCAGTGTACAGACCTTCTCCCAAAGCTACTGGCAGAAGAGACCGGACCTGGATCGAATGATCTTTCTCAAGATCTGCGGCGGCATGGCAGCCCGTCAAATTGCCCGGGACCTGGAAGTTGCTCCCTCTACTGTGGATCGCCACATTGAACGACTCGGCCGACACTGCCTGCTCTTTCACCGTAATCTGATGCAAGATTATCAGTTACAGGGAGATCTCGTCATCGACGGCTTCGAGACCTTTGAACTCAGCCAGTACTTTCCCTTCCATCACAATCTGGCAGTAGAGGCCGAAACGGGCTTCTTCCTCTCCTTCACCGACAGTGAGTTGCGCAGAAAGGGACGCATGAGAGAGGATCAGAAGAGTCGGAGAGGGGAACTGGAGGCGCAGTGGGGTCGTCCTGATCCGAAGGCCGTGGAGAAGGGAGTGCGGGAACTGCTCGAGGATGTGCTGGCGGGAGAAAGCCGAGTGGTGATCCGCAGCGATGATCATCGGGCCTATCCGCGTGCCATGTGGGGGATTTCGTGCAGCATCGAGCACCAGGTGACCTCCTCCAAAGACTACCGGGACCGGCACAATGCACTCTGGGAGATCAATCTTCTGGATCTCCTGCTACGCCACAGCAATGCCAATCACAGAAGAGAGACATTGGCCTGGAGCAAGCGTCGACAGAACTCGAGCCTGAGGCTGGCGATCCTGCTGGTCTGGCGCAACTACCTGAAGAAGCGTTGGGAGAAGGGGAAACGGGAGACCCCGGCCATGCTCAAGGGCTTGTGCAAGAGACCCCTGAAGAGGGAGGAGATTCTGACGGAGAGGCTCTTTCCGAAGAGACAGAAGCTCAGTCCGAGATGGGAGCACTACTACCGGGGGAGCATCCATACCAGAGCGCTGGGAAAAAACCGGGAGCACACTCTCAGTTACGCCTATTAGAGTGGAAGCAGAGGAAGAGAAAAGGACATCCCGCCGG